>QCVV01000017.1 GCA_003210235.1 Prochlorococcus sp. AG-686-O05
CTCAAAATAAAGTCCCTTTCAGAGCCGACTGTTTAAAGTTTGTATTTCTTTTTCAATCTTCCATGTTCGTCTTTATAGTAGAGTGCTGTCATGATTGCATCTTTTGACTATTTAGTTATTTGGCTTTCTTTAAATAAAGATTCTTTTTATTAGCCTGATCTGATGTAAACAACATAACTAAGATTGTTCCAACTAAAAATGAAAACATCGTTGTTACCTCCAAAACTGTCACCATCTCACTAGGCAGATAATTTGTAAACATAATAAACTCCATGCTCTTATTTTAAAAGTAGCAATTATTCAAAGTTTGACCATGGGTAATAACATATTTATTCGATGTTTTAACATTGAGTTTATAAAAATAGAAATTACATCGCTTAAACAGCTATATTCCTACTAATATTTTTATATGAAAATTTCAGACAATTTAATTACTCCAGTCTTAGAACCAAAGACAACAAATAGAAAATATCCAGAAGCCAGGATAATAGTTCTAGATGATAATTTTAATACGTTTGAGCATGTAGCAAATTGTCTTGTGAGAATTATCCCGGGAATAAGTGAAAAAAAATCATGGTTACTTGCACTTGAAGTTGATAGGGAAGGTGCGGCAGAAGTATGGAAAGGACCCTTTGAACAGGCAGAACTATATCATCAGCAACTCGTTAGTAAAGGATTAACGATGGCACCAATTGAAAAAACATAAAAAGAGGTAAATATTGTATTGAATTGACTTTCTCAGTGTATTGCCGAAATAGGAGCTCCTCACAAACTTATCTCATCACTAAACCCCCCTATTTCGAAATTATTAAGGTGTTTTTATTGAAATTTGACCTTAGAGTTGCAACTAGCGTATATAAGTAACATTCATTCATCCACTTCTACGAAAAATCAATAAAAAGAACAATTTTTCATATTGTATTTGTATGTGAAGTTTTACTGAAACATTTGAAAGAAAAAAAATTGATTTTTTTAATTTATTTAAAGATCTCTAATAATAAATTTTTTTTATTTTCTAGTTATAAATTACATAACATGTATTATTTTCTAATAAAATTCTTAAAAGTAAGGGTAATTTTTGATAGAGGGGAGATGAAAAAATTTTTATTTATATTCTCTACGCTCTTTGAGGGGCGTAATTGTAAACAGGAGTAATCAGACCGCTTCCATCATCATCGTCATCATCATCATTCCATGGCAGATCACTAAGCATTAATGCACTAGCAATAAATACAATTATGACCGGCATAAACGGAAAAAGTACAGTGTTGATCCAAGTGTTTATATCTACTTCAAGCATTACAATATTCCTGGGATAATTTGTCCTGAAGATATGTAAGCTACGACTAAGGCAATAACTTCTAAAAGTGCGAATCTACCATTTAAATTTTCCGCACTTATTTTTTGAGGGTAAATATTTCTTTTTTGATTTTTATTTTCCATTAAAAAAACCTAGTATACGTTTACCTGTTGCTACATATGTTCCGACTAAGATGATGAAAGCCATCATTGCGGGTCTTCCAAACGCTTCATAAAGAATATCTTTGTTTGTATTCAAAATGATTAAAAGGAAACATTAATACTCTAACACTAATATTACAGGATGTAAAAAAATGAGACTGTATTAATTCTAATTTTACATTTATGTAGGAGTTATGTGTAGATACTGTAAAGAATTTTATTTAGTATTTAAATTTACTTTTTTTATTAGTAATTTTTAATAGTCATTATTTCCCATCCTTAAAGGGAAAAATAGAAATTCTACATAACAATAATAAGCTTACGGCTTCGCAAGTAACTGCTATGCCTTACTTATGAGTCTTTTTCTCCTATTTTTAATATTTAAAAATAAGTTTGTGCAGTTAGCAATAACTAATAACAGTAATAGAAATCTATTAATAGTTATAAATAAAGAGTTTTAAATTACTCTCTAATGTAAATCGACTGTCAATCATATATTTTATCTTGGTCTAAAATTTCTCTTTTGTATTTCTCACTAAGTTCATTATTGTATTGAAATTTATAAATGATTTTAACTATTTCATCGATAGCTTCTTTTTTTTCTTCTTTAGGTTTCATGATTTTATGAGCAGCGAAAATAGTAAGCGTTTAATTTGGAATTTCTGAATAATTTTTAATATTTTGCTTCTTAAATTCAAGAAAAGATAACAATAGTAAAATACAACCAATAGCGCCTCCACTCAAACCTAAAGTAATTGTAGTTAAATCATCATAGACATAATGTATTTGAGGTAAGTGTTGAGGTATATGAATTATTTATCAGTTGAAGTCTTAATATCTTCATAAAGAGTTTTAGTTGATCTACTAAATCCATTTGCTCTTAAGTATTCCTGGGACTCTCTGAATTTTTCTGCTAGTCTTTGCGCGTATGGAGTACTTATTGAAGACTGAGTCATAATATTTATTTTGCAATTACATCAATAATGCAAATTAAATGAATAACTGAAAAGTAATAAACCGTACAGAAATAAAAAATTGAGAATTTTTACTTAGTTGAAATAAATATTTTAAAATTAGGAGGGGACTATGAAGAGTGGGTAATTAATTGGAATTATTTCTTAATTTAATTGAACGAATCCAAGAATAATATCTAGATTTTCTATTTTGTTGCTCTTTAAAAATTAATCTATCTGCTGTCTGCGAGGGTGACTCTCCCTTCTTAATATCGGTTGTCATGGCGATACCAAATCCACTGGCCTCAATTTTAGGAGTTCCTCCTTCAAGATAAAAGAGAAAAGACCAACCTTTATTCCACCCAAGATAAAAGGGATTTTGAGGCATGGATTTACCTATATTTATTACTTCAATAATAATTTCTAAATGAAATCTTTTATTGTATTTACTAATACATCCTTAAATAGTTACCAAAAAAAGGAGCTAATTACTCCCTAGTTTTGATCGACTGTGAATCACTTTTTATGTTGGGATTTTTATTTTCCCTAAAATACTAAATTTTTTTTAGCCAGGACATGAAAAGGCTCCAGTAAGAATATTTTTAAAAATTGGTGCTTGACCTAATGCATATAAGAAGAACGTTAAGGATACAAGAGTTATGACTATTTCAGAAGCTTTGTTAAATTGTAGATTTGAGACTTTTTTAAATGCTGAATTCATTTTTTCTTTATTTCTAGAACTAATATACCCCCATAAATAAAATATTCAACATCAAAATTAACCAAAAATTAATTTTATTGTTGAGGTTGTGTTATTGCCTCTTTAACTTGTTCAAATTCATTTTTAGAAACGACTCTCATTTTGTATTCTGATTATCTTCTTTTCCACCAGTTGTTTATAGATATTGCCGTCTCAGCGAAGTCTTCAGAACAAATATGTTCCCAAAGAATTTTTTCTTGATCTTGCTTCAAAAATTCCCAATTCGAAGGTGAATTCATTTAATAAAGTAAATAATTATACTTATAAAGGAACTTCCTACAAGTAGAAAGACCATTAATAAGGCTATTAACTTTGCTAGACCCATAAGGATAAATCTGAATCTCCGGAAGATCTCTGTATCCAATGAATTTTCCAATCATTACTCAATTTTTTAAAAATAGAAGTAACTGTTGGTAAATTAAAATTAAGAGTCCCTTCATAGCTGAATTTTGAACCGAGAGTGATAATGCACATTGCTTCATTATTACTTAGGAATTTGAATCAGTGTATTGTTGTTATTTCTACTTTTTCTTGAACTACATCATCAGAATTCTTCATTTTTTCAAATCCTTTTGCACTTATAGGATTACCACTTGGTCTGAAAAATAAAAAATCGCGAATTGCATTATTAAAAAAAAAGAACCCATCTTTTCTGGGGATGCGAGCTTATCTAGCAATGAAATAATTTTTCTTTATCAGATATAAGAAATGTGAGTTTTATCAAATTATTTTTGACTTATTTTCAATAGTAACAATTTACCAAAATAATTTCGTCTTCATCCTTGAGCAACAAATGCCCCCATTCATATCTAAGATTATCAATTTTTAGTTTTTCTCTCGCATTCATTCTTGGCAGTTTATGTCTCCATATACAAAAAATTTTCAAAGAATCAATAATGATATTCAAAAAATAAATATTTATTATGTTTCTTTTTTTTTCTTTAGTCAAGCAGCCCAAGAGGATTCTTCCATGGTAGATAGGTCAACTCTGTGAGTCGCCATCCAGTCACCATTAGCTTCAATAAATTTTTGAATACTACCTTCTGGAGCCTGATGAATGACAATAACTTTTTGAGAGTCTTCCTTGCTTACACCTCTAAAAAGTGGCTTGATATCAAATTTAGAATGTCTTTTGTCTGCTTCTGAGCTGTCAAATATTGCTGCCCATTCATCGAAACTACTTTCAATTTTAAAAGTGAAAACAGAGGTAACAAGTCCAGACATAAAAAACGTAATTAGTTACTCTTTATTTTAAATCTACTGTCAATCATCTATTTAGTTTTATTGAGTATAATCCTTTTCTTCAAACAAACTAATTGTTTAGGTATTAACTTGCTGTATTTTCTTGGGCCCATTCTTTATGTTTTTGTTCTAGATCTGTAACCGAATCCCTTTGATATGTTAACTTCAAGTGATTGTGAGCTAGCTGATCTTTAGCTACCGTCATTTCGTTTGAAAAGAAATTCACTGGTTCTACTTTCATGACTTTTTTATTTTCCAAAATTTTCCCTATAAATTTGATAACAGTTATAAAATGTTTTTACAAGAAAACCCAGAAATTTAACCTTTTATTTTGATTTGCTTTACAGATATAGAGGAAATTAATTATTAAGAGGATTTTAATATTTGAATTGGAATCCAACTGGGTTTATCTATGATCCATTTTTCTCTATCTTCATATTTAACTGTCCACAAAAGAAATGAAGATATTTGCTTTAATGATACTCCAACTATAAACCTTGTTCTTGGGCTGATAGTAATAAATCCTACTATTAAAATTAATATAATTAATCTAAAAAAAGTTTTAATCATCTGAAAATATATGGATTAAAGTAGGAAATGTTTCATTCAAGCCAAGTACTTGGAACAGCGGTACTCATATCTGCGCCATTTTTTTTAAAGTTATCAAAACTCTCTTGAATATGTTTACCTATTACTCCCTTTTCAGCCTGAACAACAACTATTGCTTTATGAGGATTATCTTTACTAACTCCTCTAAATAAAACTTTTATATTTTTTGATTTTTTAGCTGGAGCTTCATCTAAATCAAATTTATTAACCCATTCATCAAAAAGATTATTAATATGAAATGTACACACAATTGTTTCGGTCACAAAAGAAAGGAGATAATTGGTTTTACTTTAGATCAATACACAATTGCTTAAATTACTGACGTGAATATCGAGTAAACGGTGTGGATATTTTAACCACGCTTTTTATTTCTAGCAAGATAAATTCTTATGTATTAGGTTCATTTTGATACAAAGTTAATTCTGAGGTTAATTTGGTTCTATATCAAGATTTAATATTCTGAAGCAGTGTAAAGTAAATTCTTAACATCAAGTCTTCTTGACCTTGCTTTTAAGGGTATAATCTTGCTTTTTATTATTTAACCTCCACTAAAAAATTAAAAAAAAGATTGACTACTGTTTTTAGTAATCAACCTCTTAACTTAGTTATGTGTAGTAGTAAAAAGCTGGCTTTTTAAACCAATCTAACGAACTTCTCTGGCGGACTATCGATCATTTCTAATCCCTCCGTTTAATTAATAGGAAGTTAGTACGAATAATTTTTTTTGTATATGCGTAGATATGCTGATTTATTTAAAAATTAAAATGAACAAACCTTTCTTCAAGATTATATAAAAACGCTTAATAATTTTTTTAAGTATTCTTACGCTTGATTTTTATATGTAGTACGTACTAAATAACACTTAAATCAAAGGAGGTTATCAAATGACCAACTTAGGATTAGAGCTACTCATATTGACTATGTTACTTATTTATTTTGGAGTTTTTATGACTCAAAATATTTATGATCAATATGAAAAAGCTTATCTACGCAAAACTATTTTTTGCAGCAAATCACAAAGTGATCCTTATTGCATTACTGAATAATAGCGTTTGAAAATTATTAAAAAAGGAGGTTAATCATGTCTTGCGGGAATCCATATAAACACATGCTCCAAAATGCAGTCAATTCTTTTCTAGATATTTTTACTGCTATTGAGTCAAACTCAAAAGCTTTAAATCATGAACAAATGGAATGTATGCAATTTGGGATCTGTTCTTTTGTTCCAAAGCCATCAGAAGAAATTCCTTATTTTCACTACTAATTAGGAGAAAAAAATGAAGATTCAAACACCATTTACAGTCCTACCAAAGTACTTTAATGACTTTCACAACTACTTTAATAATGCTGATGAAAAATTAGTTTCATATACTTATATCCCTGAGTACCTAAGGAAAAATAGTGAAAAGAACTCTAAAGCTTTAATTAAAAATTATTGGGTAAAGGAATGTTTAAGTCATCCTACTAATCAGCATTGCTTAGTCTATTGTGATTAACTTTGTTAACTCTTTTTGTCCTGAAGAGCTTATTGGGTACTAGTTAATCCTTCTTAATCTTGTAGCTTGCTAAAACAAAATTATGAGTTTGGATAATTTAAGCTTTTAATTATTTATAAACAATTAAAGGGAATTATAAAAAATTTCTTTTAACTATTTTATTGAACAATATGGTTGGTAGTTAAAGTTCAGATATTAATTTTATTTCTGGATGAAATTTGTTTGTATAGTTAATAATTTTTATCTATTTGTTTAGAAAATATTTGCATAAGAACTATTTAAATAAATCCAGGAATTATCCATCCAAAAAAGCCATAATTAACGACTAAAGCCAATAAACCAACCATGGCTAACCTTCCATTGGTTATTTCAGCATTTTTCCAATAGTTTCTTTTTGGGTTTTTCATTTTGTAAGATTTTTGAATTTCGGTTAAATTAGGCTCTAAAGGCTCTTGTAATCTTTTAATTGTATAAAGCGTAAATTGCAATGTTATTGCTATTATGACGATTATGAAACCTGTAAGTGGGCTCATAAGATTAAACTAGCCCAGGTATAATTTGCCCAGTTGTTAAATAAGCTCCAATTGCAGCGATAAATCCAATCATTGCAAATCTCCCGTTAAGTTGTTCAGCAATAATTTTTTCTTTTTCTACCGACTTAGGTACAATCATTTCTATAAATCTATTTGTTAACTAATGTAACATAAAATTTACTTAATGTAATAATAAAAACAATTAAAGGCTATTTATTGGTAAACTTGTACAGTTATGGTACATAAATGCCTAGCAGGAGTCTAATGGGTATAAATTAAGGATTATTTTAATCTTGATTATTTTATTCGGGAGTTAATTTTTGTTTACTTGAGGTAAGTAAAACTTATTACCAAAAGTGTAGCCAATTGACATAAGTACTAAACCTATCAATTGAGGTAAATGTGCATTTGCTAAAGAAATTTTATCCATTTTTTAAGTTTAGTTAAATACCATAATAGTAAAAAATTATTTATTTTGTAGTTTTTTATTTAATATTTAAAAATAGGAAAGATTAATAATCTAATTCACCAGATTCCTTTAAGTAATTTACAATTCTCTCCTTTTCAGTTTTTAAATTTTCTAATGCTGATTTTGTAAATTGTTCTTTTGCTTCGAATTTTGCTGAGCTGATAATTTTTTTATTTGGTAATTTCTTTCTTTGCTCTTGCTTCATTTTAAAATTTTTTCTCAATGGATATTAAAATAAGGAGTTTTTTATTAAAGTATGAATTTTTACAAAAAAATGATTAATAATAATAATTCATAAAAATTTTTAAAAAAATTATTTTAGTATTTCACTATAGATTGAATTCAACAAATTTTAAGTTGAAATATCTTTAAAAATTTATCTTTGATATCTTTTGGAAAATTTAATTTTGTTTATTCTTTTGGAAGCCTTATCCAACCGCTAGTCCATTCTGATTTTAGAGTTATCCATAAAATCCTTTTAATATCTTTTTTGTTTTTTGTAGGAAATAGATCTACCCATCTTTTGTCATTTTTACCCCCAAAGGCCTTAACTTGATAATGACGATTTCCCGCGATTGTCTTTGGTGCGGTCCAGCAATTCGTGGGAGGCCATTTCATATAAGAATTTTCTTATTTAAAAATAATTTATAAAGAACTATTGCCTGTTAAAACTAAACCATAGTATGCAACAGTTCCAAGAATTAAAACTATACCCAATACTCGAATAATCATTTTTTTTATTATTTAATTTTTGAATAATATTAAAAATAAATCAATGAGTAAAATAATTGTATTATTTTTTAATTAGTTTCTGATATTTTTTATCTGAAATGTACACAATAATCAAGTAAATCTCCTTTCTCTTCTAATTTTATACTTCCTGAACGCATCTTATTTTTCAATTTAACCCATCCACAATTTTTCACATATATCTTTCGCATTAAAAAGCTTAAATTGTGGAGCTCTCTTGAAGGAAGTAAATAAGAAAATTAATAAGGAAAATGTTAACACTTTTCTATGATTTCTCCACCATTGATACTTGTTTAAATTTAATTTTTCAATGAAATTTTTGACATTTTTAAATACTTACTTTCTTTACTATTTTAATTGAATTTTTAATCTTATAAATGCTAAAAATATTTTTTCATTTCTCATTTTTTTTATGATTTTTAACCAATGAGTGACAAGATTCTGGATGCCACTCATTTTGGATTCTCTCCATGAAATCATAAATAAAAGAATCAGGACATTCCGTTATTTCTTGAAGTTCAGAAAGTTCCCCTTTAATAAATTCATAAACACTCGAAATTATTCCAATATTTTGTTCATGGGTAGGTTCCCAAGTCTTAAACTCCTTTTTCATACATTTTTTCTCATTTCTAATTTTTCTATAATATTGTAATAAATAATATCTCCATAATCAGCATCTGAGCAACATATGTCTCCATATATTTTATCTAATAAATTATAAGCATCTTCGTAATTTAAAAAAGTTTGTGATGTCACATCATCTTCTTTTCCATCAATTCTTACAATTTTATAAATCATGAAAAAAATTCTCTCAAGTTAATTTAAATTTACTCTAAAACTTACATTTTTTATTTAAGAGCTTTAGGGTAGAGCTTTCCAATCTTGTCTTTTTGTTTTTCTAATTTCTTTTTTTTATAATTTTCTGACAAAATTTTCCTAATTAGTAATTGTGGGATTAGCCATATTAATGCTATTGCAACGGCCATAAAAACAGGATTTCTCCAGGTAAGTCTAATTATTTCTTGAGTAACTTCTTGATTTAAGATCTCCATAAATTAATTTTCTGAAAGTAATTCATTGTTGGGAAATTTATCTTTAATTTTTAAAAGGTATTCTTGTAAATTTTCTTTGTTATCTGAACACATTTTTTCTAATGATCTTTCCATAAATTGGTTTAAACCTTTACCCTCCAATCCTAAAGATTTTGTACCGGATGCGTACATCATTACTAATAATACTTTCGCTTCGTTTTCTGTCATCCAAGAATGCGACGCTATTAATCTATAAATTCTATCTAAGGGACTTTTGCTTTCTGACATCTTTGAATTATAACTAAAATCTTTTCTATTACACTAAATGGATCAGTAATTATTTTTTTAATTAAAGACCTTGGAAATTATAATATTAGAAATTATCTAAAAATATGAATACTTATCTCATAACTGGCTCAAATAGAGGGATTGGACTGGAATTATGTAAACAAATTATTGCGAGAGGAGATAAAGTAATAGCTACCTGTAGAAAGTCTTCTTCGGATTTAAAAAACTTAGGTGTAAGAATTGAAGAAGATATAGATATTTCTTCAGAAGATTCAATTAATAATTTGAGAAAAGCATTATCAGGGGTCGAATTAGATTGTTTAATTCATAATGCAGGTATTTATGAATATAATTCAATTGATGATTTTGATAATGAAAGTATAATTCGTCAATTTGTTGTAAATGCTTTAAGTCCACTTTCTATGACTAAATCTCTGAAAGGTCTTTTAAAAAAATCTTCAAAGATTGCTTTTATAACAAGTAGAATGGGATCTATTGGTGATAATTCATCTGGTAGTTCCTATGGTTATAGGATGTCTAAAGTGGCTTTATCCATGGCTGCGAAATCACTTTCACGAGATTTGTTAAAAGAAGATATTTATGTTGCTATTTTGCATCCAGGCTTAGTAAGTACTCGTATGACTGGTTTTACAAGAAATGGTATATCTACAGAAGAATCCGCAAATGGACTGCTAAAACGTATCGACTCTCTTGATAAAAATAATTCTGGGACATTTTGGCATACTAATGGAGAGATTTTACCTTGGTAGATTTAATTTATTTTCTCAAATTCAGGCTTATAAAATATGATTTGTTAAAAAAGTTTTAAATTTTAATAAATTTAGTTTCTTAGTTTAATTATTTTGGTTATGTTTAAGAAAACATTAGTAAAGGAGGTGATTCATTGTCGTATCTACCGAAAATTACGGTTACCAAAGAGGCCGTGAAATCAGTATCTACAACCTGTTCATTGGTCTCTTATTCTTTAATAAAGAAGAAAGGTTTTATTATTAATAGATTTATATAAAAAACCTAAATAAATATTAAAAGCTCTGTTTCTCATGAAGTGACAGAGCTTTTTTATTTGCTTAGTAAATTAAAAAGTTTATTTATTAATTCCTTTCTTTTTAAGATTGTTTTTTCTCCATACTGTTTATCCTCCTCCCTTAGAATTGACTGACCCTTTGGACCTAATCCTTTGGTTATAAACAATTTATCCTCATTTATCCATCTTTCGGTCATTTCTTTACTTAACTCGACGTGGAATTGTAAACCGTAAGCTAAATCCCCAATCTTAAAAAATTGCTCTTTACAACGCATACTACTGGCTATGAGTTCGGCATTTTTTGGTAATAAAATTCTATCTCCATGCCAATGCAGGACATGAAAAGGAGTTTCACAAAATTTCTTTAAGTCATTATTTGATTGATTAAAAAAAACTTGAGACCATCCAATTTCTGGTAAAGGTTTAAGAGGAAATCCTTGTTTTAAAATTTCGATATCTCCTCCCGCTGCGTTAGCTAATAACTGAGCTCCTAAGCAAACTCCGATAATTCTTGTCTTTTTTTTTAATTCTGACTTTATAAAATCGCTTTCTTTTTTTAGCCATGGATATTTTGTGTTCCCAATATCTTTGACTCCCATTGGTCCACCCATTATTAAAAGTAAATCGTCTTTATTAGTTTTAGGTAGGTCATCACCTTGGTCCAGACGGATGATTTCTATATTCATCTCCCTCTCCTTAGCTATCTGATAAAAAAGCCCTGGTCCTTCTATTTCTAAATGTTGTAAAACTAATAGCCTTTTCATTTGTAATTTTTAATCAGAAGTCAATTAACAAATTTTATTTACGACATAATTAAAAAGTTAATTAATGCTGTTTATTTTGTTTTCCCAAAATATATCAAAGCTAAAAAAGAAATTGTACTTACGATTGCTATTAAATACCAACCTGATGATGAGTTGCTAGAAATTTCTGACATTTATTTTGTGGATTTTTCTGAAGACTTAACTATTTGGGAAAAAATTAGTAATGAGGCTAAAAAAAATATCAAAAGTATATATGTGATGTTCATTTATAGAAATATACTTACGATGAGAAAAATAATTCCAATAACTACAGCAACGATTGCTCCGTCAACTAATAAGTCTTTCCATGTGTAACTATTTAGCATTTTTAATTTATCCTCTTCACTCATTAAATTCTTAAGCCATGTCCAGTCCAAAATTTGCGTTAAAGCTATAGCAAATACTAAATGCCCAACCAAAATACCAATTAGGTCAATACGAGATATTTCTTTAGTAAAGCTTGTGATACTAAAAATTTCCACTATTTTTTATCTTTATTAGAAAGAGCGCCGCCTTCCTCTTTATACTTGTCCCAAGCTTCACTTATTTTTGCTTTTGAAAAACTTTCTTTACTTTCTTTAAATTTGTTTTTAAGCTCATTAAAACTATTCGAAAGCTCTTTTTTTGTTGGCTCATCAAGAAATTTTGAAGTTAATTTCCAGAGATACCAGCTACTAGCAGCGAGTAAAATTAAACCTAATAATTGCATATGATTAGTTTTTTATCATCCTACAACTATTTATATAGAAACGATAATCTCAAGCTGAAAAAAAATTAGAATTTATTTTTCAAATAATTAAAATTTTTCTTTAAAGTTTTAACCAGTGAAAGAATATCCTTTCTAACAACCATATAGTTAATCCACCTTCAATAAAAGCTAACCAATACATTCCATAATCTGAAAAACCCATCTGCTCTTTAACCGTACTTATTAACTTTTTATGAGCTTGAATGAGATCTTTCATTTCAAATTAAATATTTAAAGAGTTAAAATCTTTGGATCTCTTCCATCAAAAAACCTTTTCCGTAACAGCAAAGGCAAGTTCGGGCTTCGTCTAATGAGATTCTTAAGTAACCTACACCATTGCATTTGATGCAATTAGTCTTGGTTTTAGAGTAGATCTTGGAGTTGAGTTTAGCAGCTCTATTCAAAAAAGAAACAGTTTCTTTGCGGCCATTGGCTTTATCTGCTTTATTTAAAAGCTTTTTGTAATTTACTTTTAATTCTTTTATGGTCATGGGTTCAAACGTGGATTGATTGTTTTAGGGATTGATTGGATAGAAAATACTATTTATTTTCTAGAAAAATTCATAATGAATATATATTTAATCTCAACATGAGATTTATTTAATATAACTACTATTAATTACTACCGTTATTATTAAAACTAGATTTTATTGGATTTAACAGAAAATTTATATTTTCAATTTTCAAGTTAATTAGATATCCTTAAAGATAAATTTAATTTAGTTTGAATTTGCAAAAGTTGTTTTGTACTTTATTTAGTAAAAGATCATTAATAAAATATCGTAAGTTTAAAATAATAAAAATTTTAAGCAGCTCTATAAGAACCGCTTGGCCTTTTAAGACTTTTTAATAAGCGGTCATTTTCTTCAGTTAGAATATCAAGATTTGATTTTTTAAAATCTTTTTGCATATCAAATAATTGTTTTTTAATTATTTTTTCAATCATTGAATTTGAAAAATTTATTAAACAAGACTTGATCTTATCGTTTCCAAAAAAATTACGCGTGACATTTTTTACAAAAAAAACTTATATTTTATTTCGCACATAGAAAAGTGAATTAAATCTACAACTTGTGGAAAAACCTGTTGAAAAATGGTTAAAAAGTGGATAACTCACGGGGATCAAGATAAAAACAGGGTTTTTTGGCTTATTTTCTGAGTATTAATACTGCATCAATAAAATATTAAATATAGTTTAATAATCAATAAAACTTACTGAAATAACAATGGGATCATTCCTTTTCTATAAAAAAGATATTTTTATAAATAAAAATTTTTTGTTGTAAATCAAATATTTTTTTTATTTGCTACATGTTTCAAAATGAAAATTTTATTAATGGAAAATTTTACAACTTTAATTTTTTTTAAAAATACTCATTAGAAATTTGCAAAAGAAATTATACTAATTCGGTTTTCTCTCTGGTTTAATTTTTCACATTCAAAATCAATCGAATAGATTAAATAATATTCAAAAATAGAAAAATGACAGAAGAAAAAACAGATTCTAAGAAATGCGGTGGAAAGAAAAAAATCATGTTTGCTTATGGTTTTATCCAACTTGGTTCTAGTTTCGTATCTGCAGTAGCTTTAGCGGCAATTGCTTTTGGATTTTGCTCTATTAAAAAGGAATCTAAAGTATTTAATAATTGTGTAACTGAAATTGTGGAAAATGGTAGTTCTAATGCAGAAGCAGTTAGATATTGCAATGGTGGCAATTAAATTAGTTTAATTAAATGAACTCTACTCATGGTTTTCTAATTGACTCTTTAAAAGAGGAACCAATTGGTGAGACAGCTCATTTTATTTGGTACATAACTGATATTGGTATTGCTGCTCTTTTCAAGGGAAATGAAATTCTTAAGACCTATAACGTAAATGTTGAAAAAGAGGCAAAAGATATAAGCCTTGATATCAGTAAGGAAGAGAAAGAATATTGTGAAATTGAGGATAAAAAACTTTTTATCTTTTATTCCTGAAGTAATTAGTTACATCAGTAGGATGGTTCTAAATTATAAGCTGACTCTTTGACAATCTTGTCACTAATTATCTCAAATGTAAGTTCCTCATTTAAGGCGTTAATGTAGGAAGTATAAAGTTTGCCCCAAACGAATTCAAACTCATCCTTACTAAGGTTCTTAAAAAGAATTTCTCCTTTAAAATAAATGTGATAAGAATCAAACATCATGGAAATTTTTTCTAACCTTTTTTAACGTAGTTAGATATGTCTGACGTATTGATGGCTACTAAAAGAAAATTTAGAAAAAACTTCTAAATGCTTTTTTAATCAATGCGAGTATTCATTTTTTCCTTTTTAAATAAAGACACGGTTTCATCAAGATCTAAACAAGGTTGAATATTAATATCCATAAGTCTTCTCCATGGATGCCATTGTTTCCAAATTGTTTCTAAAGAATCTGCACTAACAACGGAATGACCAATGCCATTTTGGATCATGAAAATCCATGAATGTACTTCGTAGTTCTCAGGTCTATTTTGAGGCCCTCCCGATTCATACCAATTAATAAGCATTTCTCCTCCTTCTTCTTGATCTTCACCGTCTGCAAATTCATAAGAAATTAAATATCTTTGCATGTAACTTGAGATTTTTTAATATTTTAACTTGATAATACAGTATTGCCTTTCAATTATTTGATTGCTAAAAATCTAAAAGAATCCAGTCTTATCGATGATCCTAAGAATTGAAAAAATCAAAAAGAATATTTTAAGTAATGTTTTATTTATAAATAAAACCATTTTTGAGTATTTTCAAAAACATGACCTTTTTGTCTGATTTGAAGCATGTAAAATTTTGACTTAAATTTTTTCTGACTAAGATCTATAATGTTTAGAGAATTTATATAGTTGATAAAAAGTACATGAGTAGTAAGTCAAATAATTCTAATCCAACTGGAAAACTAGATTATGAGGAGATTCTTGAGGAGGAAATAATTAATTCATATGAAAATAAGATTGAAGCTAATTCTGATATCAATAATAAAAACATAAGATTTTACAGACTTAAAAGAACGCCACTTGAAGTAATAAATAGATTATTTTTCTTTTTCTTTGTTGGGAGTTTTATCTTCTCATTCTTTTTAGCTTATTCAGAAAATAAAGTCTGGTTCATTATTTATTTAATTAGTGCATTCTCATGTATTTTTTATACTCCAAATAGAAAAGCCCTTAAGGAATTAATAGCAGCCTGGCCTAACATTGAAGATCTTATCAAAGGAAGAAGCTTGTGGAGGAAGGATAAGTAAATAATGAATCCAATTACTTCTTTTAAAAAGTGGTTATTAAATATTATTGTTCCTTATATTGAGGGATCTAAAAAGAAAAAGGAGAAAAAATAATAATGAATGTGGTTGGTTTAGGAATAACAATTGAACTTTTTTTGTTAATTGGAGTTGTGTTTTGGATAAGAAAATTGAAAAGTAATCAGAATAGACAACCCTCCTTATCAAAAAAGATTATAAAAAACCTAAAGTTTTAAAAAACTTTTAAATAATAATTTGTTCAGAAAGATCAATTGGTTCAGAAAAATTAGTTTACCTTTTTGCTCTCACTTTGTATAAAAAATCAGTTAGAACATTGGAATAGTTTTTAATAAGATGACTTTTACAGCCCAAGGACTTGCTCCCATAACAAATCCATTAAATAGTGTTTTAGTGGAAAAGAAACTTATAAATGTTGATCAGAAATTTATTCAACTCGTTTCTTTAGCTGAGGGTTTACCTAGAACTGAAGTCCTTGAAAGTGGTAAAAATTATTGGAGGGGTATTTGTAGAAGTGCAATTTTTAGATTTCCAGATGATCTTGAGATTTTAAAACTAGATGCAAGGAGTTATGTTGATAGATCCAAAGGGATAATTCAAATAAGATCAGCGGCAAGATTAGGTCAATCAGACTTAGGTGTTAATTTAAGAAGAGTAGAATATTTATTTAATCAATTAGAGAAAATTTAATTAGGTAATTAGTCTGATTTATATTTAATTAAGGTTCTTTTTACTTTATAGATGTGCTTTAATTCGAAAGAATATTTGAACAGCCATGGTGAAAATAATTTTAGTTGCGATTATTGTCGCATTAGTATATTCACAACCTGATCTACGTTTGACTGTAGCCGATTGGTTGAGATCAGCTTCTGATTTTTTAATTGAGTCAGTAAAAGTAAAACAATAAAAAACTGTTTTGAGAGATTTAAATTACACCTGAAACAGAAAGCATTTGTTTAATGCATAATGCGACAAAAATAAATATTAATATCCGACTAAATATGTATTTCACAAAATTAATAAATTCTTTTAGCTACATAATAGAAAAATATTGTGAAATTTTTGAATAGTTAACGATAATAAGAGATATGAAGCTTAGATTATTTGAGTTCTATTTTATTAAAGACTACTTAAGACCTTGGTTTGGTCTTATTTATTCTTTATTCTTTCTGTTTTTTTTAGGTGCTATTGGGTATCGAATTACAGAAGGATGGGATTGGGGTGATTGCTTATGGATGGTTCTGATCACAATCACCACTATTGGTTTTGGAGAAGTTCAAACTTTAAGTCCTGAAGGAAGAATTATCACTGTTCTTATAATCGTTGGTGGATTAATTTTTATTCAATTTACCTTTCAAAAAGCTGTTAGATTATTTGAATCCGGCTATTTTCAAAGAGTAAATGAATTACGTTTTAAAAGAATTCTTAGAAAAATGGAAAATCATGTAATTTTGTGCGGATATGGGAGGGTAGGTCAGGAAATATCTAATCAAATAAAAACACAAAATATTCCAATTATTGTTGTAGAAAGTGATGAAGATAGAAAAAAGATTGCTGAAGAAAATGGTTTAGAAGTACTTTGTGCCGATGCAACTCTTGATGAAACACTAAAGTTAGCTGGGTTAGATAAATGTAAAAGTTTAGTTGTTACCTTGCCTAATGATGCTGCTAATCTTTATGTCGTTTTAAGTGCTAAAGGGATAAGAAGTTCAATAAGAGTAATTGCTAGAGCTGGAACTGAAGAAGCTGCTAGTAAGTTGAGATTGGCTGGAGCAAGTATTGTTGTGAGTCCTTACATTGCAGCGGGAAGAGCTATGGCATCAATGGCTTTAAGACCAATAGCTATTGACTTTCTTGATCTGCTCGCAGGAAGTGAATGTGAGATTGAGGAATTTGAACTAAGTAATGATATTAGTCTTTTTGGTATAGCAGAAAAAATTACTCTTTCTGAGTTGGGAATAGGTAAAAAGAGTGGAGCTAAAATATTGGCAATAAAAGAAGATGAAAAGTTATTAACAAATCCTGGGGGTGATTTTTTACTTCAGCCTGGTCAGGTATTAATTGCATTTGGAAGTAAAGAGCAATTAAATACACTTAACGGACTTTTAGGAAATCTTGTAGTTTCAGTTGAGCTTTTGAAATAGACCTATCAAGAAATCTTGATTATATCAAAATATTTTGATGTATTTCTTAATCTTTATTTTTCTTCCTTTGTTAGATGCTATAAATAAATTGTCTTTAATCTTAGGGTTGTCATGAGCATTTTTAAAAAAGCTCTCATTTTCTCTTCTGCAATTTCATTAATACTTTCTCCATCTGCGATGGCATCAAAAAGATTGAGTGGGGCAGGTGCATCATTTCCCTCGAAAATTTATACAAGATGGTTTTTTGATCTTGCTAAAGCTGGAGGGCCTAGGGTAAATTATCAGGCTGTGGGATCAGGTTCTGGAAGAAAGGCTTTTATTGATGAAACCGTGAATTTTGGAGCTTCAGATGATCCGATGAAAGATTCTGATATACAAAAAGTTACTAGAGGACTTGT
Organism: Prochlorococcus sp. AG-686-O05; assembly: GCA_003210235.1. Taxonomy (GTDB): domain Bacteria; phylum Cyanobacteriota; class Cyanobacteriia; order PCC-6307; family Cyanobiaceae; genus Prochlorococcus_A. The sequence continues at coordinate 18,006 of QCVV01000017.1, forward strand.
ACAAATACCGATGGTAGGTGGAACAATTGCGTTTGGATATAACTATGATTGCGATTTGAAATTAACTCAAGAGCAGGCTGTTCAAGTAGCAATGGGAATGATAAAAAATTGGAAGGAATTAGGATGTAAGTCAGGTAAATTAACTTGGGCACATCGTTCCGATGGTTCAGGCACGACTAAAGCTTTTACCAATTCTATGGAGGCTTTTTCTAAAACTTGGAATTTAGGTACTGGTAAATCGGTTAAGTGGCCTGCGGGAGTGGGAGCTAAAGGTAATTCTGGTGTCGCGGGTGTTATACAAAATACTCCCGGAGCAATTGGTTATGTTAATCAATCATATATAAAAGGAAATGTAAGAGCTGCAGCTTTACAAAATCTTTCTGGTGAATTTGTTACTCCGAATACTAAGTCAGGCGCAATAGCTTTAAATGGAATAAATCTTGATAAGAACCTAGCTGGTAAAAATCCCAACCCTACAGCTAAAGGAGCTTATCCAATAGCGACCTTAACTTGGATACTTGCTTATGAAAAGGGTAATGGCAGAAATACTAAGGCAATTCAAGATACGTTCTACAAATTGCTCAGCGATGAATACCAATCAAAAGCACCTGCCTTAGGTTTCGTACCATTGAAAGGAGAAATTCTAAAAAAATCAATTGATGCTGTTGGAAGAATAGGAAGGTAATTTAGAACTAGTAAGCCAAGCAATAAAAATCAAAATAGATGAAGTATATAAACAATACTGCATACCTATAGTGGCATTTTTACCGAGCATAAATAATAAGCCAGATAGCAATGTTCCAAATAATCTTCCCGCGGCATTAGCCATATAGTAATAACCAACATTTAAACTTACTTTTTCATTATCTGAATAAGCCAAAATCAAGTACGAATGAGTAGATGAATTCATTGCAAAAATAAATCCGAATATTATTAATCCAATAACAATTACAGGCCCTAATGATTTATCGCCGTTTAAAGCTCCAGCAATAAATAAAGGAATAACCGTCAAGATAAGTCCCCAAAATTGAACTGTAGTTTTTGATGGGCTATTATTTTTTCCCCATACTTTTCTAAGTAATGGAGCTAATACTTGAAAGAAACCATAGATTATTATCCATCCACCCAAAAATAGTCCTATTTTTAAATAATCCCATCCAAAAGAAATGTCTAAAAAGACTGGAAGAGCTACTACAAACCAGACATCTCTTGCTCCAAATAAGAAAAACCTTGCACTTGAAAGAATATTTATACCTTGAGACTTTGAATAAAGGTCTTTAAAAATTGGCTTTCTTTTCATTTTCCCTGAATCTTTAGGAATACATAAAGTTAAAAAGAATGCGAAGCATAGACCTAAACCCATTATTCCGACTGCACTATTAAAGCCCAATAGCTTATATAAGAGACCCCCTAAGAAGAAGCCAAGACCCTTAAGTGCATTTTTAGATCCTGTTAAAATTGAAACCCACTTAAATAATTGTTTTTGACTATTTTGATTATTCTCTTCTGAATCTGGAACTATTGATTTAACTGCACTTTTTGCACTCATTTTATTTAAATCTTTTGCTACCCCACTAAGAGCTTGGGCTAACATAACGTATGAGACGCTAAAGATTACTGACCAATTCTCTTTGACTGGAATCAACATGAAAAGAGCAAGAATTTGCAAAATTGTTCCTATCCATAAAGTAAGTCTTAAACCATATCTTGCTCCTATCCAGCCTCCAAAAAGATTTGTAATTATTCCAAAAAACTCATAGAAAAGAAAAAGTAAAGCAATTTGCAGAGTTGAATAACCAAGTTCATGAAAATGACCAACAACTAGTATTCTCAATGCACCGTCAGTAAGAGTAAATGCCCAATAGTTTGCGGTAACGACACTATATTGTTGAAGACTAGATAACTTCATAAAAACTAAAATTTATTTTTTTTCTCAATTACATAAGAAGTAAGATCTGCAAGCCTGCAACTATAACCCCACTCATTGTCATACCAAGCATAAACCTTTAATAAATTTGAATTTACAACCATCGTTGAAAGTCCATCAATTATTGAACTTCTACAGTCATTTAAGTAATCAGCTGATACTAAGGGTCTCTCTTCGTATCCAAGAATACCTTTTAAGTATGTTTCAGATGCTTTTTTAAGTTCATTATTTACTTGCTCTTCAGTAACTTCCTTATTTAATTCAAAAACTACATCGGTTAATGAGGCGTTTAGAAGTGGAACCCTTACTGCATGACCATTTAGTTTTCCTTCCAATTCAGGGAAAATTTCAGCAATCGCTTTAGCTGATCCAGTTGTAGTAGGTATTAAGCTTTGCATGCATCCTCTTGCTCTTCTCAAGTCACTTTTGTAAAAATCTACTGGTGCTTGTGTATTTGTAACGTTATGAATAGTTGTTATGACCCCATGTTTAATTGAGAAATTTTCATTAACAACTTTTACGATGGGGGCCAAGCAATTTGTAGTACAGGACGCTGCAGTAATTAATTTATGTTTATCAGCATTATAAAGGGCTTGATTAATTCCATAAACAATATTAAGTGCTTGTTCCCCTCCCACAATTCCTTTTACAGGACAAGCAACTATTACTTTTTTTATTCCAAGATGATCAAAATATGGATTTAATTCTTCGGGACATTTATTTTTCCCTGTACATTCCAAAACAAGATCAACCGAA
>QCVV01000018.1 GCA_003210235.1 Prochlorococcus sp. AG-686-O05
TTTTTCAAATTTCATGTATATAATTTTACCAAATTATTTATTTAATTTTACTATGGATTCAGTTATTACTTTAATTCCTACATTGATAGCTCTTTCATCTGGATCAAATTCTGAACTATGTAAAGGAGCACAACCTTTCTTACTTGAAACACCAAGCCTAAACATTGCTCCAGGTACTTTGTTTAAAAACTCAGCAAAATCTTCAGCTCCTAGAGATGGTTTTTGCAGTTCTATTACATTTTGATTACCTAATATATTAATTGAAGAATCCCTTATAACTTTATTTATTTCAAAATCATTATTTACAGGTGGGACTATCTCTCTAAATTTTACTTTAGCTTCAGCCCCACAAATATTTGCGATAGAAGAAATATTAAAGTTAAGCCAATCACCCATATCCCTAAATAATTGCAAATTTGTACATCTTATTGTTCCAGTTAAATTAACCTTTTCAGCCAAAATATTATATGCATTTCCCCCATTTATTTTCCCAAAAGTGATGACGACAGGATCTAGAGGATCTAATTTTCTTGTTATTGCTTCTTGAATACCAGAAATAACTTTGGATGCTGCCCATATAGCATCTACGCCTTCATGAGGTCTCGCACCATGTCCTGATTTTCCTAATATTTCAACTGAAAGTTCCCCTGCCGCTGCTGTTAAACTTCCTTCTTTAATCCCAATAGTCCCTACCGATAAATCAGGAAAGACATGCACTCCCAAAATTTGTTTTAACCCAATAGTTACACCATCATCAATCATCCACCTAGCGCCACTAGCAATTTCTTCCGCAGGTTGAAAAATTATTCTTGTCCCAAATTTAAGGTTTAAATCTTTAATAATTTTCGCCACACCCAAACCAATACATGTATGTAAATCATGTCCACAAGCATGCATGACACCATCAATCTTTGAAGAAAAACTTAAATTAGTATTCTCGTATATCGGAAGAGCATCCATATCAACTCTCAACCCAATAAAACCTTTATCTTTTGGTCCAAAATCAGCTACAACACCTGTTCTTCCAACAGATTCTGTAACTCTCCCACCAATATTTTTCAAATAACCACTTATTAAAATTGCAGTTTGATTTTCTAAGCCACTTAATTCTGGATGAGCATGAATATGCCTCCTTATATTAATAAGTTCATGATTAAATGAATCAATTTTTTTTAACAATTTATCTCTGTCCATTTATTATTGCAGAGATATAAACTTCATTAAATCTTTAGTTGGTTTTTGAGGCCATCTTCGAACTTTTATTAACCATTCCTCATCAGCATATCTAGAATCTAATTCCGTAACTGCAATCCAGTTACTTTCAGCTTCTCCAGTAATCCCTTTTGACCACTCTAAAGCAGTTAAAGCTGCTCTTGCATCAGCAAACGTTGGATAACGTCTGATCAGTTTTTTCAATTCTTTTTCACACTCTTCCAAATTACCTAATTGGTAATCTGCCAAAGCCATGCTTGATCGCGCCATTGCAAAACCAGGATTTAATTCTGAGGCTTTAGAAAACAAATTTCTTGCGCTCTGCCAATCTGACAAAGACCCTTCAACATTAGCGAAATTATATAACGCAGAAACATTATCGTTATCTTTCGAGATTACATATAAATAATCTTTTTTTGCCTTTAACCACATTCCTAAAGCTTCTTCGGCTATACCTCTATTAATATAAGGATCGGCCTCATCAGGATCTAAATCAATCGCTTTATTTTGATCATCTATTGCGCCTTCAGGATCGCCAATAACAAGTTTTACATTTCCTCTATTACTTAGAGCAGCTGCATCATCAGGAAATAATTCCAAATACTTACTCCATTGCTTTAATGCAAGATTAAAATCTCCACTGGAGCTTAAACTTAAAGCATTATTAAATAAATTTTCACGAGAGCTTAATGAATAACTAGGATGAACATATAAAAAATTCATCAAAAAACAAATTAATAGAATATAAAACTTTATCTTTTTAATATGTTTCATTATTAGAACTAATATATTTTTTTCCCAATGATGTAAGTTTTCTTCCTCGAGGAGTTCTCATAATAAACCCAATTTGAATTAAATATGGCTCGACTACAAACTCTAACATTGAAGAGTCCTCTCCCATACCTGCAGCAATTGAATCTAAGCCAATCGGATTATTATTATTAAGGTTTAAAAAAGATAAGAGTTTCCTATCTACGTTATCCAAACCTTTTGAATCTATTTTTTGGGAATTTAAAGCTTTTTCGACTATTTCTAAAGAAATTTTATTAGTTTTTTTTATAACTTGAGCATAGTCTCTTACTCTTTTTAATAATCGCAATGCAATTCGTGGAGTCCCTCTAGAAATCTTGGCTAATGCGCAGCAAGCATCATTTTTTAATTGAAGATTTATCAAATTAGAAAAATTTAAAATTATTTGTTGCAATTCATGATTTGAATAAAATTCAATTTTATGACATAGTCCAAATCTATCCTTTAATGGAGAACTTATTGAGGCAAGTTTGGTTGTGGCTCCGATTAAAGTAAATTTCGGTAAATTAATTGTTCTACAGCGAGTCCCTCTATTAGCTCCCATTGTTAAATCCAATCTAAAATCCTCCATTGCAGAATATAAAAGCTCTTCAGTTAATTTGTTTAAACGATGAATTTCATCAATAAATAAAATCTCTCCTTCTTTTAATCCAAGAAGTAATCCCACAATATCCCTTGGCCTTTCAATTGAAGGTGCACTTGCTACTCTACATTTTGTATTCATTTCACAAGAGATCAAGAACGCTAAGGTAGTTTTTCCTAAACCAGGTTGGCCATATAAGAGTGTATGTTCTAATGCTTCTTTCCTATATTTAGAAGCATCTATAGCTATTTTCAATGAAGATTTAATTAGCTCTTGTCCAATAAATTCTTTAAAGGAATTTGGCCGAGCTAAATTTAAATTTTTATTTGGTTTTTCTTCGGCAATAATTTTTGAATCAACTATCCTAAGCTCTTTTCTTGAGCGAGGAATATTAGATTCATCTAAACTTGAAGAAATTATTGCCATAATTAAAGATTAATGGCAATTGTTCTTTGGGGAAAGATTTTTTACAACTGCAATGGCAAAAGTTTCAAGCAAAGCAAATAAAAGCATAAAAAAAGAAGCCGTTTTTAAACGTCTTTCAGAAAATCGATATGCAAAATTTCAGTATGAAATACTTGAAACAATCGAAGCTGGAGTTGAGCTTTTAGGAACTGAAGTAAAATCTATAAGAAACGGCAATGTAAATTTAAGAGATGGGTATTGTTCTTTCAGAGATGGTGAAATACTTTTATTAAATGTTCACATATCACCACATAAAAATGTAGGATCTTTTTTTAATCACGACCCATTACGAAATAGAAAACTATTGTTACATAAAAAAGAAATAATAAAGCTTAAATACAATACTGAAAAAAAGGGGTTAACTATTGTTCCCTTATCTATTTATTTAAAAGGGTCGTGGATAAAATTAACCATTGGTATTGGGAAAGGTAAAAAATTGCATGATAAAAGACAAGCTGATAAACAAAAAGATATTAAAAGAGAAATAAAGACTGCTCTAAAAAGATGATAAAGGAAATATTTCTTTAAGATAATTTAATCAGAGTCTAAGCTTACTGAATTCGGAGGAGGGGAAGGATCTGGATCAGCAATTAACATATGCTGCAAAACAGTTTCAGGCCGTTCGCTATCTCTCCAACGGATTCTATAAGCAGGCATCTTAGTACCTCTGCTCGTAGTTTGTTCAACTGGTTCCATAACCCAGCCTCTTCTTGATCGGCCTTGAGGATTTCTTTTCACTACTGCATCTGCGTGCTTGAAGCGGAAACCAACACGTTCACCACTCATTTAAAAAATTTCGTATTGGATCAATTTCTATTTTACTTCATTCGAGGTTGATTTTTCAGATTTAGTGGAAGTTATTTCTGGTTTTAACAATGGGAAGGGGATGACATCTCTAATTGAAGGACTATCTGTAAGTAACATAATAAGTCTGTCAATTCCAATTCCTAAACCTCCTGTGGGTGGCATACCTATTTCCAAGGCTTGTAAGAAATCTTCATCGATACAATGTGCTTCAAGATCACCTGCATCTCGCAAAGATTGCTGTAATTGCATTCTTTGCCTTTGATCAACTGGATCTATCAATTCACTGAATGCGTTAGCAAGTTCACGACCTGCAATAAACAACTCAAATCTCTGAACCATCTCTTTATTTTCAGGATGGGGTCTGGCAAGAGGAGAAATTTCAATTGGATAATCAATTACAAAAGTTGGTTCTATGAGCTTAGATTCAACCTTTTGCTCAAAAACTTCATTTAGAAGTCTGCCTAAGGAATTTATTTTTGGAGAAATTTCAATATTAATTTCCTCTAAATCCTTTATGGCTTTATTCAAATCTCCATTAAAAGAGTCAAAATCAATCCCTGTATATTCCATAACAATATTTTTCATTGAAATTCTTTTCCAAGGTTTTGAAAAATCAATTACCTTTTCTTGATAGTTTATAACTAAGGAATCACAACAACTTGATACAATATTTCTGATCAGATCCTCAGTTAAATTCATCATATCAATGTAATTAGAGAAAGCCTGATATATTTCCACTGAGGTGAATTCAGGATTATGCTTTGTACTTATCCCTTCATTCCGAAAAATTCGTCCTAACTCATATACTTTTTCAAACCCTCCTACCACCATTCTTTTTAGATGTAATTCCGTAGCTATTCTTAGATACAATGGTATGTCTAAGGTATTGTGATGAGTAATAAATGGCCTAGCCTCAGCTCCTCCAGCCTCAGATTGAAGTATTGGCGTTTCTATCTCTAAAAAATTTTTTTCATCCAACCATCTTCGTATTAAACTAATACACTTTGCTCTTGTTTTAAATACATTTTTTGACAAAGGATTAACTATTAAATCCAGATATCTTTGCCTATACCTCTTTTCTATATCTGTTAAACCATGCCATTTATCAGGCAATGGCTGTAATGATTTAGACAGCATTTCCCACTTAGATACTTTTATTGAAAGTTCACCTTTATTAGTTTTCTTAATAGTTCCATAGACTCCAATCCAGTCTCCAATATCTACAATTTCTTTAAGATCTTCAAAAGAAAGTAATTTTGCATTAATTTCAAAATCATCAATAATTTTTTTTTCTAAATAAAGCTGAATTTTTCCTTCTTGGTCAGTGATAGTAAAAAAAGCAATTTTTCCCATTACTCTTTTTGCTATCACCCTTCCAGCTAGAGCAACGTTTAAGTTAAAATCTTGACCATTATTTAAATAGCCAAAGTTCTCGATGAGAAATTTAGTTGAATGAGATGTTTTAAAAGTTTCTGCGTAGGGTTCAAATCCTTTATGGACAAGTGTATTAGCTTTTAATAAGCGAGCTTCTCTTATTTCTGACAAAATTTAAGTCAATATATATGTTTTATTTAATCAAGCTATCAGAATAAGGATCAACTTGCCAAAGATGTTGCTGTTTCTCCAACTCTTTGTGAAGCATAACCTATACCTCTAACAGTAAGTATTAACTCTGGATTTCTTGGATCTGGCTCTAACTTACCTCTTAGCCTAGCTACATAAACATCTACAACTCTCAAATCAGCGGCTCGTCTTGGAGGATAACCCCAAAGCTGTTCAAGTATTTCAGCTCTTGGAACTACCTTACCTGGCTCATCAAATAATAGTTCAAGAAGACTAAATTCTGTATAAGTTAAACTTATTCTTTCTCCAGCTCTAGAAACTTGTCTTCTATTGGTATCAACTACAAGATTTCCAAATTTCATAACTCCTTTACCAGAAGGAACCTCTTTCGTTTCAGTAACTGTAATACTAGGACCCATACGCCTAAGGATTGTGGCTATTCTAGCTTCTAATTCCTTAGGACTAAATGGTTTTGACAAATAATCATCAGCCCCTAAATCTAGACCGGCTACTCTTTCAGAAATAGCCTCTAAGGCGGTTAAAAATATTATAGGTACAACTGATTCAGCTCTAATTCTTCTACAAACTGCGAATCCATCCATTTTAGGAAGCATCACATCAAGAACTATTAAATCTGGAGATTCTCTGTGAAAAGCGTCAAGAGCCTCTTCTCCATTAGTAGCTTGGTGTACTTGATATCCTGCTAATTGAAGTCTAGTAACTAATACTTTCAAAACAGCTGGCTCATCATCAACAATTAGAATACTTGCTTTAGACATCGGGAAAATTTTTTTGCAGATATTTCAAAGCAAAATTATTTTGCAAAGAACATCTTGTTAATACAATCTAACAATTAAAAATATAACATTATGTACCCAAAAGATAAATTCCATAAATTTACAAAATTATTTTATTATTGAAAAAAACTACATTATTATTCTTTAAAAGATTTTTATTTTTCTATAAAGTTAATTAATTTATCTCTTCCTTTTGATGTTTGGAAGAGTTTAAAGAGAAATGAACATAGTAATGGTGCTAATAAACCGGTAATAAAAACTTGAGCGAAAATATATTTAATACTTGGTAAATACAAAAAGTTAGTATGATCTGACCAATTTTTGATCAAGATATGAATGAAATATAGTGAACAACAAAAAAAACTTGCAATAGAACAAATTAAGCCAAATCTAAAATGCCCTACAAAAATATTATTTGAAATCCTTAACTTTCCAAACCAAATACCACATAAAACCAAACCCGGAATTTGGGTGAAACTACTATCAAGACTCAATGAATCTAAAATAAGTCCTAAAAATAAACCAATTATTAAACCATCCAATGATCCATAGATCATAGACCAAGGCAATAACCAGAATAAAGGCCAATAAGGCTGAACTCCCAAGAATTCCAACCAGTTAGGATCCCAAAAATAAACTATGGGTATAAATAAAAAGGAAATAAAAGATATTTTTTTTTTAAAGTAGTTTCCCATTTAAATTTCAACTTTAAGGATTTGTACCCAATCAATTGCTTGAGGTTTTCCTAAAAGCAAAATATTAGCTGTTTTTTTTGCTTTTAAGTCTTCATCAACAGATTGAACAATACCAATTGGAATATTGGGAGGTAATAGAGTACTTGCTGGGGAAGATAAAACAAAATCACCCACTTTAATATCAATATCCTTATTATAAAAAATCACTTTTGGATAATCATTTCCTGAACCTACTAACAATCCATGCATCTGAATCCTTTCGACCCAAACCCCGACTTTACTTTCAGGAGAAGTTAATAATTTTACTGTAGAAGTAAATAAAGAAGTATTTTCTACTCTTCCTAATAAACCTCCCGGACCAACAACAAAACTCCCAATTTTTACTCCGTCTTTTGCACCTTTATTCAAAATAATTTGCCTCCAAAAACTACCGGTTTTTCTTGAAATTACAATCGCTGAAATACTTTCAGAATCAGACAATCTTTGTAGAGATAAAATTTCACGTAATCTTTTATTATCTTTCTCTAGTTGTTTTAACCTGATCAAGAACTCATGTTCAACACTTTTAGTTAAAACTTCCCTTTGAAACTGTCCTGGCCAAAAAGGTTTTGAAATTAAATAATAAAAATCTTTATATGCAGATCCCTTTGTTATTCTCACAAAAAACAAGAATGATAAAAATATAAATAAAATCCAAGTATTCTTTTTATTCCACCAACGATTAGTTGATATTCGTCGAATATCTACCATTCAATTAATCTCTAATCGCATTCCTTATAAAATCAGGAGTATCAACAACTCTCTTGAGTTTTTTGAAATCATCCAATACGACACCACAACCATTGACTACGCATAACAATGGATCTTCTGCTATGTGCGTAAAAATTCCAGTTTCATGACTAAGTAAATCACTAATCCCTCTTACAAGAGCTCCACCTCCCGCGAGCATAATACCTCTATCAACTATATCTGCCGCCAATTCAGGCGGAGTTCGCTCCAAGGTTCTTTTTACAGCCTCAACAATTTTGTTAAGAGGATCAGTCATAGCTTCTCTAATTTCTCCAGCGGTTAAAGTAATTGATCTTGGCAAGCCAGATAAAAGGTGTAAGCCTCTAACTTCTATAGAAGTAGTGTCAAAGTCATCATCTGGAAATGCCGATCCAATTTTTATTTTAATATCTTCTGCAGTTCTCTCACCGACAACTAAATTATGTACTTTTTTAAGATAAATTGCTATCGACTCATTAAGTTCATCACCTGCTATTCTGACAGATTCACTTAAAACAGTTCCGCCCAGACTTAAAACTGCTACTTCAGTTGTTCCGCCCCCAATATCAACGATCATAGTCCCAATTGGTTCAGTTACTGGCAAAGAAGCTCCTATAGCAGCAGCTACAGGTTCATCAATCAAATGAACCTCTCTAGCTCCAGCCAAGCCAGCTTCTCTAACTGCTCTTCGTTCAACACTAGTAACCCCACTCGGAATACCAATAACTATTCTTGGAGCTAACAGCCCCCTCCCTTCATTACATTTTTGAATAAAAGTTTTTATCATTTGTTCTGCCGCATCAAAATCGGCAATCACTCCATCTCTTAAAGGTCGCACGGCTCTTATATTTCCTGGGGTTCTTCCAAGCATTAATTTTGCTTCTTCACCTACTGCTAAAGGAACTCCCTCTTCAAGATCCATAGCTACTACTGAAGGTTCTTGTAAAACCACACCTTTCCCGGATACATGAATAAGAGTATTAGCAGTACCCAAATCAATGCCGATATCCCTAGAAAATTTAAATCTGTTAAAAATCACAATAAATAACTCTATTAAATAAATAATATATCTATTTTCTCAATACCTCTCAGAAATCTTTTATTTAGTTATGAATAGCTTGCAAAACTTTAAGCAAAAACAAAAAAAATGAGTAATATAAAAAAAAACTATTTATGGAAATTAACACTATTAATTTGGTTGGTAGAGCTGGAAGAGAACCTGATGTAAGATATTTCGAATCTGGAAGTACAGTTGCCAACTTCACTCTTGCAGTAAATAGAATAAGTAGAGGTGATGAACCTGACTGGTTTAATTTAGAAATATGGGGCAAACAAGCACAAATAGCTGCTGACTATGTCAAAAAAGGTTCTTTAGTTGGTATTACAGGAAGCTTTAAAATTGATAGTTGGAAAGACAAAAATACAGGAGAAGATAGATTCAAACCAGTTGTTAGAGTTGATAGATTAAATTTACTAAGCTCTAAAAAAGAAGCAGATAATAGCAATTTTTCAAATAATAATAACTCTGGTGATATTCCTTTTTAAGATATATTTTTTTTATAAACTCTCATAAAAAACTTTATCAAAAAATAAACGAATATCAGAATTAGAAAAGGTTTAACAATATATTTTATTTGATCTAGATAAGTTTCAATAATTTGATAATTTTCACCAAATACAAATCCTGCATAAGTTAATAAAGCCACCCATATTAGACTTCCTAAACTAGTCCAAATTAAAAATTTCCTCAGTGGCATCAGTTCCATTCCGGCAGGGACTGAAATTAATGTTCTTATCCCAGGAACTAATCTACCCCAGAAAACTAATGAAACCCCATATTTATCAAACCATCTCTTGCTTTTCATAAGATCATTAGAAGTTATCCCTATAAATTTTCCCTTTTTATCTAAAAAGTTTGAAAGTCTCTTTTCATTTACTAATTTACCCAAGTAATACCAAGGTATAGAGCCTGCTATCGTTCCAAATACACCCCAAAAAACCAAAATATAAAAATTTAATTTTTGTTGGTAAACAAAAAAACCACCTAACGGCATTATTATCTCTGATGGAATCGGGGGGATAATATTCTCCAAAAACATTGCAAGACATATGGTCAAATAAGCCATTATTGAATTTGTTTCAACAGCCTTACTGATATATTCCGGAATGGAAGTGAATAAATTAGTGAATATTAAACTCAAATTTAATATCTATACTGTTCTGGTTTATAGGGTCCTTCAACAGAAACGTTAATATAGTCGGCTTGATCTTTAGTTAACTTTGTTAATTTAGCCCCAATTTTATTCAGATGTAATCTAGCCACCATTTCATCTAAATGTTTTGGTAATACATAAACTTTTTTAGAGTATTCCTCTGACTTATTAAAAAGTTCGATTTGAGCCAATACCTGATTAGTAAAAGAATTACTCATAACGAAACTTGGATGACCTGTTGCACAACCTAAATTAACAAGTCTTCCCTCTGCTAAAAGAATAATTTTATTACCACTTGGCAAAGTAATATGATCAACTTGAGGTTTAATATTCTCCCATGGGTAATCTTTTAAAGAAGCAACATCAATTTCGTTATCAAAATGTCCAATATTACAAACTATCGCCTCATCCTTCATTTTTACGAGATTATTGTTAGTTATAACTTGATAATTACCAGTCGCCGTAACAAATATATCTATATCTTCAACAACTTCGTCTAAAGTGACAACACTAAATCCTTCCATAGCTGCTTGAAGAGCACATATTGGATCGATTTCTGCAACTTTAACTATTGCTCCAAGTCCTCTTAATGATTGAGCAGATCCTTTACCAACATCACCAAACCCTATTACTAAAGCAACCTTTCCTGCAATCATCACATCAGTAGCACGCTTGATACTATCAACTAAAGATTCTCTGCAACCATATAAGTTATCAAATTTACTCTTCGTAACTGAATCATTTACGTTGATTGCAGGAAATGGTAGAGCATCTTGTTTTTGCAATTGATATAGTCTTGCAACGCCTGTTGTAGTTTCTTCAGTAACGCCAATAATATTTCCCTTAATACGAGAATAGAAACTACTATCTTCTTGCAATTTAGACTTAATTGAATTGTATAGAGCTATTTCTTCTTCGTTACTAGGATTGTTTAAAACTGATAAATCTTTTTCTGCCTTACTACCAAGTATCAATAAACCCGTTGCATCTCCTCCATCATCCAGGATCATATTAGGAGAGTCTGTACCCCAATCTAAAATGTAGTGAGTATATTGCCAATATTCATCAAGACTCTCACCTTTTTTTGCATAGACCGAAATTCCTTGTTCTGCAATAGCTGCTGCCGCATGATCTTGGGTTGAAAAAATATTGCAGGAAGCCCATTTAACTTGAGCACCAAGATCAACAAGAGTTTCAATCAAAACAGCAGTTTGAATAGTCATATGCAAACTACCTGCTATTTTTGCACCTTTTAGAGGCTTATCAGATTGATGTTTCTCTCTTAATGCCATTAACCCAGGCATTTCAGTTTCAGCAATTTTAATTTCTTTACGACCGAAATCAGATAAAGAAATATCCGTAATAACGTAGTTTGGTATGGATGTTTTAATCGAGTTGGCAATAACCATTTCTAAAAATAAATCTTATAATTGAATGATAGGTTATTTTAGTATGATTTCGTGTTTGTTGGGAATTTAAAAGAAACGATTCAATTAGGAAGGGAATTCGCTAAAGGATTAAATCCAAAATCAATTATTTTACTTCAAGGACCTATTGGCGCTGGGAAAACTTCCTTCGTCCAAGGGATTGCAAAAGGCCTCTCTATTTCAGAAGATATTACAAGTCCAACATTTGCTTTATCGCATCATTACAACTCAGGAACAATTCCACTTATTCACATAGATTTATACAGGCTAGAAAATAGTTTGATGGCAAAAGAATTCTTTATTTCTGAAGAAGAAGAGGCTATACAAAATGAAGCTATAATGGTTATTGAATGGCCAGAATTAATTAAGCCAGTTTTGAATAATTTCTGGAAAATAGAAATAAGTTACGTTACAAATTTTGGGAGAAATTATAAAATCTGGGATCCAAAAAATTCATTAACCTTTGAATAATCTGGTTGTTGTTCAATCGCACCTTCACCAAGACAATTTAGTAAGCCACAAACACTTGCGAACCTTACACAATCTTGTATTTCTGATTCATTTGAAGGATAATCAAACGAAAGTAATTGTGAAATTAATCCAGCTAAAAAAGCATCACCTGCACCAGTAGTATCAATAATTCTTGGCGACTTGAATACCTCAGTCATTCCCTGCACTCCATTTATAAACCACAAAATGGGATTTGCTCCATCTGTAATTATTACATCAGGACGGTTTAACAATGTTTCAGATATTGCCAAGGGATTTTCATTTTCAAAAAATAAAATGGCTTCCTCTTTTGCCAACTTTAAAATATGAGCTTCGTTCAATAAATTCCTAATTAAATCAACTCTCTGCTTTTTACTAGTTTCTGAAGAAGAAGTAGCAAAATCCCAAAAAACCTCTCTCCAGTTCAAATCAATTATTATTTTTACATCAAGTTTATTAGCTAAACTCAATAGAAAGTTAATAGAATCTGCTGAAGTTGTAGACGATAATATAATCGTTCCACAAACAAAATATTTTGTTTGTGAAAAGAGTTTTTCCAAACTTTTCAAATTTTTTTTAATTTCATTCTTATCAAGAGCTTCATCGGCAAATACTGTATTTAAGCTTGTATCAAAACCAGAAAAATATCGATCTCCAGAATTATCTCTATTTACCTTAACGATACGAGTAGGAAGACAATCATCCAATTGCAAAAAATTTATATTTACCTCTAATTCTTTAAATTCTTTAATAAATTTCTTACCAAATTCATCACTTCCTATACGTCCAATAAATGCTGACTCTATTTGCAATTTTCTCAATGCACAAGCTACATTTGCAGGAGCCCCTCCCAAAAAATCTGTAGATTCTTGATTAGATTTATTCTTGATTCTATCTATTAAAGCTTCTCCAATACAAACAACTTTTGTTTTTTTCATAGATTAAAATTTAATCTTAACCAAGAATAATTAATCAAAAACAAATTTTTTTTTTTTGAATTAAAGTTTAATTAATATTTTTCTTATAATGCCTTTTAAAAAATCCGAAAATTGGAAATGGAAAGATTGGGATATATCGTGGTCTTCATCAAAACAATCCTCTAATAATATTAATTTAAATATTTTATTAATTCATGGTTTTGGAGCATCAAAACAACATTGGAGACATAATCAAGATTTCCTCGGAAATATTTATAATTGCTATTCAATTGACCTTTTAGGCTTTGGAGAAAGTAGCCAACCTGGTGCTTTATTAGATTATGAAGCATACAAAGAAAATCATGTTAGATATTCCTTTGACTTATGGGGGAGTCAGATCGCTACTTTTTGTAATGAGGTAATTAAATCTCCTGTTTATCTAGTAGGCAACTCAATCGGTGGGGTTGTATCTTTAAAAGCTGCTGAAATTCTCAAAGAAAATTGCAATGGCCTTGTTTTAATTGACTGTGCTCAAAGAACAATGGATGATAAGAGACTTAAAAGAAGTGATGTATTAATGAACTTATTACGTCCAGTAATCAAAACATTAGTAAGTAAAAGAATTATTAGTAACACCCTTTTTGAAAGAGCTGCCAATCCAGCAGTTATTAAACAAATCCTTAAAAAAGCATATCCCTCAGGAAAAAATATTGATGAAGAATTAATAAAAATTTTATATCAACCTTCTCAAAGGAAAAATTCAAAAGAGGCTTTTCGTGGTTTTATTAATTTATTTGATGACTATCTTGCAACAGATTTATTTGATAAGGTATGTGCACCAATTCAATTAATCTGGGGAGAAAAAGATCCCTGGGAATCCTTGGTGGAAGCAAAACTTTGGAAAGATAACTATAAAAATATAAAAAGACTAGATATTATTAAAGATGCTGGACATTGTCCTCACGATGAAAATCCAGAGGAGACCAATAATTTAATTTATAAATTTATTCAAGATACGAAATAAGCTTCCACGTTTTCGCTTAGTCTTCTTAAACCTCTTAGACCGTCTCTTTCCAAATTTCTTACCCTATCTCTACTGATACCCAAGACACGTCCAATCCCTGTTAAGGACATTGGTTCATCTCCATCCATACCATATCTCATTCTCAAGACTCTACATTGCAAATCTGGTAACTGGTGAAGAAGTGAATGTAAATCGCCTCTCATACAGTCCATTTCGATTTGCTCATCCGGTAGATCTTCTCCTCCAGCTAACAAATCAAGTAAAACCGTATCTTCACCATCACCTACTTTTGTTTCTAAACTGACTGGCTGCCCAGCTTTGCACATTAAATCTTTTACGTCATCTTCTGGTAACTCAACGTATTTAGCTAATTCACTTATTGTAGGTGTTCTTGACATTTCTTGACTCAACTCTCTTTGACCTTTTTTTAACTTATTAAGCATTTCTGTTATATGAATTGGCAGTCTAATAGCTCTACTTTTTTCCGCGATTGCTCTTGTAATACCCTGTCTAATCCACCAATATGCATATGTTGAAAATTTGTATCCTCTAGCAGGATCAAATTTTTCTACACCTCTTACTAATCCAATTGTTCCTTCTTGAATTAAATCAAGAAGTTCCATGTTTCTTTTTGTATATTTTTTTGCAACACTAACAACTAGTCTTAAATTTGCAGCAACCATCCTTTCTTTCGCACGCTGACCAGCTCTGAGCCTTTTTTTAATTTGTGAAGTAGATAAATTTAACTTTTCAGCTAATTCTTCAGCGGAAGGTTTATTATCAGTTAATTCTTTTATTTCAATTTCAGCTCTTTCAACTTGCATGTATTCTTGAACTTGCCTACCTAAAGTTATCTCTTGCTCGTGTGATAGTAATGGAACTCGTCCAATGTCTCTCAAGTAAGACCTAACCAAATCTACATCGTTGCTAGATTTTAAAGATGAAATAGTAGCTAATTTATTCTCAACTAATGTTTCGGGTGACATAAAAGTTAATGTTGTTTTGTAAACAATACCATTAAGAAATGTAAAGTTAAACAAAAAATCCACAATTCTACAAAAATGAGAATAAATACCTAGTAATTTTTATAAAATTGAAGAATTAAGAAGCCAATTTGCAGTACTAAGATAAATAAATACTCCAGCAATATCTGTCACAGTGGTTATGAAAGGGGAAGACATCAAAGCAGGGTCTAAACCCATCCTGTCAAAAAGTAAGGGAAGAATAGCTCCGGCGGTTGCAGCTAGTGTTGTTATCGAAATCAAGCTAATTCCAACTGCGGATGCGATTAATGGTCCCTCACCTTGCCACCAAGCAAAGGGGAAAACCACCAGCATCATTAAAATACCCAACAGAGCACCAGTTATAGCCTCTTTAATCACTGCCTTAAAGGCTCCCAATGATTTTAATTTTTGAGTACTTAAACCCCTGATAACGACTGTTGAGCTTTGAGCTCCAACATTTCCTCCTGTACCGATAAGCAATGGGATAAAAGCAGCTAGTAAAACTATTTCTTTTAAAATCTGATCATTCATTGCTATAACTTTCGTAGTTAACCCATTAGCTAAAACTAAAATTAATAACCATAGGATTCTCCTTCGAGCAATTGTAAATAAACCACTTTGAAAATAATCATCCTCATCACCAAGCTGAACAGCTCCTGCAGCATAAATATCTCGAGTAGCCTCTTGTTCAATAACATCAATCAAATCATCAACAGTAACAATTCCAACCAATCTTTTTTCTTTATCTACAACTGGAAGAGCTAAAAAATCATATCTTTGAATTGCTCTAGCCACATCCTCTTGATTTGTATTAGTAGAAATATTAACAACATCCTTTGTCATTACTTCACCGATAGGCCTACTAGGATCAGCCGTAACAAGATCTCTTAAAGATAAAATTCCAGTTAGATGCCTTTCTTTGTCTGTGACATATAAACTATATATTGTCTCTGTAAATGCAGCCCTTTTTCTAACTATAGACAACGCTTCCCCAGCAGTTTGCATTTCTTTTAAATCAATGAATTCAGTAGTCATCAATCTACCCGCTGTTTCTGGCTCATAACCTAATAATTCTGCTGTTACTTTTCTTTCACCTGGACTTAGTGCTGAGAGGAATTTTCTTACAACTTTTGCGGGTAATTCATCAAAAAGTTGAACCCTATCATCAGGAGACATTTTTTCAACTATTTCCAAAACTTCCCCGGAACGAAGTCTATCTAGTAACGTTTGCTGCACTATCGGATCTAAATATTCATAAACCTCAATTGCCTCATTCTTTTTTAATAACCTAAACGCAAGAGCCTGCAATATAAAGGGAAGACTACCAATTGCATCAGCAATATCAACAGGCTGGGATGGCTCTAGTAATAATTTAGCTTCATCATAATTACCTGCAACTAGTAATTCTTCCAGCTGAATTGTAATCTTTCCACGAGAAGTTAAATCAGAAGATAAAGGGGTAATTACCTCGATAGTATTATTTTCTTCCATACATATTTTGTAATCAAAGTAATATCAATATTATATAAAATTTAAGTGATTTTTCTACTTAATTGAAATCCAATATACATTATTATTAAATTCAAAATAACAATTACATTCAAATAAAGAAATAATTTTAGATAGTAACCTTGGATAATAAATTGATATAAAACATGAATGAAAGCACTAAAAGATGTAAAGCAAGAACAGAAACCACTTAATAGAATTTCTCTTTTTGACTTACTAATTATCCTTGAAACAAAAAACCCATATAAAAAAGAACCTATAATATAAATAACAAAATTATTATTTATATAAAACCTTAAAAATGTTGCAAAATACGCGGTTAATAATAAAGTTAATAAATATTTTTTATTCATTTTATGCAGATTAAAGTAATAAAATATCCTAAACAAAAAAAGAAAAAAGATAAAACTAAAACTTCAACATAATAAATCAATAATCTTAAATATTTTCGTTTTTGAATCAGATTAAATAACTGATATATAAAAGATGAAAATGTACTTAAACAACCTAAAAAACCAACCAAAAAAAATAATATTAAATTCTTATTTGTTATATTTAACTGTACGAAAATACCTAAAAACAAGGAGGCTAAAACATTTACTATTAAAATGTTATTGGAAAATACTTTCTTTCTTACAGAAATATAATTTATTAATATCCTTAAAATCAACCCAAAAGTGCTTCCTACTAAAATATAAATAACACCATCTATTTCCAAATTCTATATTTTAATCCAACCCCTTTTAGTTATATTAGGATGTTCAATAAACCGATTTGTAAGCAACTCTACTCGTACCCAAGTAATATTTTCGTTAACTACCCATTTTTGTAAAACTGATAATGAAGAACCGGTATCAAGAACTAACAGTTTTTTTGCGTTAATTTTAGGAAAAGTATAAAGTGAACAATTGCCGCTTAATATGATTTCCTTGGAACTACTTAAAATATTATATTCATTTAAATTCCTTTGTATTCCTCCTGCAGGTAAGGTAATTGGACCAATCAGAGCGAATCCAATTAAACAAATATTTTTTATCACATTTTTCATCATATATCTAATGTCGCCATATCTAAATTCGCACTATGAGTTTCAATAAACTCTCTTCTTGGTGCAACTTTATCTCCCATCAAAATATTGAATATTCTGTCTGCCTCTAAAGCATCTTCAATTTCTACTCTTTTCATCATCCTGGTCTGAGGATTCATTGTTGTATCCCATAATTGTTTAGGCATCATTTCACCTAAACCTTTAAATCTTTGAATATTATAGTTAGCTTTCTCTCCAAAATCTTCTATCGTTTTCTTCAATTGATTTTCGTTATAGCAATATTTATGATTTTTACCTCTTTCAACTTTATATAGAGGAGGACATGCAATGTATATGAAACCTTTTTCAACAAGATCCCTTTGATATCTATAAAAAAACGTTAACAGTAATGTTCTAATATGCGCCCCATCAACGTCTGCATCAGTCATAATTACAACTCGGTGATACCTAAGAGAATTAATATTAAACTCTTCACCCTTGATACCCAATCCCAAAGCAGTGATTAGCGATTGAATTTCTGTATTTTTATATATTTTCGCATCGTCTGTTTTTTCAATATTTAATATTTTTCCTCTCAAAGGTAAAATTGCCTGGAATCTCCTGTCTCTTCCTTGTTTAGCTGAACCTCCAGCCGAATCACCCTCAACTATATAAATTTCTGCACCTGAGGGATCTCTTGAGCTGCAATCTGCCAATTTACCAGG
>QCVV01000019.1 GCA_003210235.1 Prochlorococcus sp. AG-686-O05
GATAAGAAGAACCTTAAAAAATCTTGATTTGAAGATTTTTAATATTACGCCAAATTTAGTCTCTAAAAATTTATGGAGCAACGGGACAATTGCTGTAAAAAATATTGACGAAGAAGTTTTAAAAAGTAATTTACATTTTAAAAAATTATCTTCTATGGAAGAGGAACATATATTGACTAAAGCAAGTATTCCATATCGTGATCCTACTTTAAGTTCAAATCCAAAAGATATCATTCAAAAAAGAATCCAAGAACAATTTTTATCTAATCTCAAGACTTCAAAAAAATGGAGAGATAAATGGGGAATGACGAAATAGCACTTAAACAGTAAAATTTAATTAAAATATTTAAATAAATATGTTAACTGTTGCGATATTAGCTGCAGGGAAGGGTACCAGAATGGCGAGCTCATTGCCTAAAGTCTTACATAAATTATCTGGTAAAACTCTCCTTCAAAGAGTTATCAATTCTTGTAATGAATTAAGACCAGATAAAATATTTATTATCGTAGGTCACAAATCAACGGAGGTTAAAGATTCGGTACTTAAAAGTAAAAACATTCACTTTATCGTTCAAAATCCGCAAAAAGGAACAGGGCATGCAATTCAAGTTCTTTCTCAGCAAGTAAAAAAACATGAAGGTAAATTGATGATTCTTAATGGAGATGTGCCACTTATAAAAGCTGAAACTTTGAAAGACCTTATTAAATATCATGACTCAAAAACAGCTGATGTTTCCTTAATAACTTCCAAGAAAAAAAATCCTCATGGCTATGGAAGAGTATTTACTGAAAATAATCTAATTAAAAGGATAGTCGAAGAAAAAGATTGTAATAAAGAGGAACGTTCAAATTTATTGACGAATGCAGGAATTTACTGCTTTAGTTGGAAAAGTTTATCAAAGGTAATTAGTACTTTAAAAAGTAATAACAAACAAAAAGAAATCTATCTAACTGATACTATTACCTTACTAAAAAATTCTTATAGCTATGAAGTTGAAGATAATGGAGAACTTCAAGGGATTAATAATAGAGTTCAATTATCAGAATGCGAAGAAACTATTCAAACCTCAATTAAAAAGAAACATATGATTGGAGGAGTAACTATTATTAATCCAGCAAGTTGCACCATAAGTGAAGAGTCAATAATAGGGTTAGATGTAATAATCGAAGCAAATACTCACATAAGAGGAAATTCTAAGATTTCTAATAATTGTAAAATTGGTCCAAATTCTTTCATAAAAGATACGATCGTTAATGATAATTGCGAAGTAATAAACTCAACTATTTTCAATTCCGAAATAATGGACCATGTAAAAATTGGTCCTTACAGTCATATAAGACCTAATAGTGGAATATCTTCTCATAGCAAAATTGGTAATTTTGTTGAAATAAAAAATAGTCAACTAGATGAAGAAGTTAAGGTTAATCATCTAAGTTATATTGGCGATTCTAAAGTTGGCAAATGTACCAATATAGGCGCAGGAACTATTACAGCAAATTTTGATGGCATCAAAAAATATCAAACTAATATTGGTAAAAACTCTAGTATTGGAGCCAATACAGTTTTAATAGCGCCTATTAATCTTGGTAACTCTGTAACTACTGGAGCAGGCTCAGTAATTACTAAAGATTCTCAAAATAATTCCTTAGCTATTGCGAGAAGCAAACAAGTAAATATTGAAAATTGGAAAAAAAACAAATCCTAAAATTAATCAATTGATTTAATAATTCTCTCAAGCTGCCAACAACGGCTACCTTTAATAAGAATAAAATCACCCTTTTTTGTATATTTGTTTATAGTTTCACCAACTTTATTTATCTCATTAAGGAATAAAAATTTAGTACTTTTTTTCAAATAATTTGCGTAATAGATTTCATCATTTTTATCACAGATAAAAATACATTTTTTAATATCTGATTTTTTTATAAAATCAAAAAGATCATTATGATATTTTTTACTTTTAATACCTAACTCCTGCATACTACCAAAAATTAAAAAATGATTATTTGGAGTATTCAATAAATTATTAATACATGCTTTTACAGATTCAGGAGAAGCGTTATAGGTTTCATCATATATTGTAGTCTTAATTGATTTCAGGATTTTATTCCTTCCATTTAAACTGACAAAATTATATTTATTTGTATCTTTGAATTCTATTCCTAACTCTTTTGCAACCGCATAAACAAATAAAAAATTAAATGCATTGTGAAAACCTTGAAAAGATATTTCAAAGAGCTTATCTTCTATGATTACCGAATTATTAGATCTATTAAAAAATCCTTGTAAATTACTTTTATTAATACTCTGAGCTTTTTGATTTCTATCTAATAGTTCTACTTTAATAATTCTTCCATTCCAATTTTTTTTTAAAGTTTTCTCTAAGAACAAATCATTGGCAGGAATAATTACAACGCCCTTTGGGTTTAAATGTTTAGTTATTTCGCATTTTGCATAAGTGATATTTTCTTTTGAACCTAGTATTCCAATATGTGAGCTCCCAATATTTGTAATAACTGCGATATCAGGTTCAGAAAATTTTGACAAATTTTCAATCTGACCAAGGCCTCTCATTCCCATCTCGAGTATCAAAGTTTTATCTTTCAAATCAGAATCAAGTATCGTCATGCCTACCCCAATTTCATTATTAAAATTTAACTGACTTAATTTGACTTCCCCTAATTGCTTTAAAACCTCACCCATCATTTCTTTTGTAGTTGTTTTACCAACTGATCCAGTAATCCCTACAACTGGTATATTTAATTTTCTTCTTTTGGATAATGCTAATTTCTGAAAAGCTTCTAAAGTGTCCTGAACGGTCCAAAAAGGGAACTTATCAGGTAATAAATTCTGCATCCCATCCTTAATTACAACAGCTTTTACTCCTTTTTTTATCACCTGATTAAGAAAATCATGTCCATCAAAATTTGTACCTTTTATAGCAATAAAAAGTTCGTGATTTAATATAGTTCGACTATCTAAACTTATATTTTTAAAAGTTTGAAATTGATTTGTAAGACTATCCCAATTTTTTATATTACCTAAAATCTCATTGACATCAGGTACAGAAAAAACCATTAAAACTTAGATCACAATTTTTTTAGAGAAGGATCAGCAGATTGCCCATAAGAAAACTTTTCAATTTCCTCAATATCTGGGGATGGCGCCTTAATACCACATACATCTTTGTACATCGATTCGTATTCTAATGCCGATCTCTGCCAACTAAATTCTTGACTCATAGCTCTGAGTTGTAGTGATTTCCAACTATCTTTATGCCTAAATGCCTCCCATGATCTTACTAGAGCAGTATAAAAGTCAATCGGTTCAAATCGATCAAAGCAAAAACCTGTTCCACTATTATTCTCTGGATCATGAGGTAAAACAGTATCAACCAGGCCTCCAACTCTTCTTACTATTGGAATTGATCCATATCTCATAGCAAGTAATTGACTGATACCGCAGGGTTCAAATCTGCTTGGCATTAAGAATGAGTCAGATCCTCCATATATAAGTCTTGATAGAGAATCATCATAAGTAAGAAACACCGAAAACCTTCCGGGATAATCTAATGCTAATTGCCATAATCCAGACTCTAATGATCTGTCTCCTGTACCTAAAATAGCTATTTGAGAATCTGTATATGCAAGTAATCTTCTAGAAACTTGTAAAACCAAATCAACCCCTTTTTGGTCCACTAGTCTACTCACCATACCTAAAAGATATTTTTTACTATTTACCTCAAGTCCCATTTCTTTCTGAAGAATAATCTTATTTTCTGACCTTCTTTCTAAATTTTTAATATTGAATTGAGCAGGTAACACTTTATCTTTATCAGGATCCCATTCATCTAGATCAATCCCGTTGAGGATTCCTCTTAATTTTCCAGAAATATAATTCAATAACCCCTCAAGACTTTCCCCATACTCATGAGTTTTTATCTCATCGGCATATGTTGGAGAAACAGCATTAACCCTATCTGCATATAACATTGCAGCAGCCATTGTATGGTCTCCATGCATATACCATGGACACCAAGTCATTTTTTCGAGTTTCCACCTCCATGGTCCTTGATACTTTAAATTATGTATAGTAAAAACAGTACTAACTTCAGGGTCTTGATGCATCCATACGGGAATCATCCCGGTATGCCAATCATGGCAATGTAGAACTTGAGGCTTCCAACAATTCCAAGAAAATTCCGCAGTAGCACTAGCGAAAAATGTAAATCGCCAGTCCTCATCTTCTCCCCCGTATATTTGTCCTGAATCAAAAGTTGGATGTCCCACTAAGTAGATTATGTAATTATGTATTGGATGTTTTGCTTTATATACAGAGAAATCATTTCCCATAGTATTAGATCTAAAGACTGGTTCGCTTGATACTTCTAGTAGGTTCCATAATTTGCCGTAGCCAGGAATTATAACTCTTACATCGTGACCAAGTTTTATCAATGAGGGTGGTAATGAACCAACTACATCTCCCATTCCTCCAACTTTGATCATTGGAGCGCATTCAGCAGCAGCAAGAAGAATTCTCATTGATTATTTTTTATAAAAAGTGCTTTTTGAAGAGTAAGAAGCTATTAAGGAGTCCATCCGTAATCAGAAAAATCAGGTGGCCGTTTTTCAAGAAAGGCATCTCTGCCCTCTTTTGCTTCATCCGTCGAATAAAATAGCTGAGTTGTGTACCCAGATAATTCTTGAATACCTGCTATTCCATCACATTCGGCATTAAATGAAGCTTTAAGTATTCGAATAGCAGTTGGACTATTTCGTAGAATCTCTCTTGCCCAGATTACACCCTCAGCTTCTAATTCTTCAATCTTTGTAATCGCATTTACCAAACCCATTTCTAATGCTTCTTTAGAATTATATTTTCTACACAAAAACCAAATTTCCCTTGCCTTTCTTTGTCCCACCAATCTTGCCAAATAACTTGATCCAAATCCTGCATCAAAACTCCCAACTCTAGGACCTGTTTGCCCAAATATCGCATTTTCAGACGCAATACTTAGATCACAAACAAGATGTAAAACTTGTCCTCCCCCTATGGCAAAACCGGGGACTAAAGCTATAACTACTTTGGGTATAGCTCTTATTAACCTTTGCAATTCCAATACATTTAGTCTTTGATTACCCTTATCATCTTCGTATCCATTCTGACCTCTAACTCTTTGATCCCCTCCTGAACAAAATGAAAAAACCCCTTTTTTATCTGGTCCTGCGCCTGTTAAAAGTACAACTCCGATACTCTCATCATTCCTAACAAGATTGAAAGCATCTAACAGTTCACAAACTGTTTTTGGACGAAATGCATTTCTTTTTTCAGGTCGATTAATTGCGATTCTAGCGATCCCATCTCCACTCTTATGAAACAAGATATCTTCATAAGATTTCCATTTAGTCCAATTTGAGTTAGTTTCTCCAGGTAAAACTTTCATAGATTTAGATAGTTTGAAAAAGCAAATTCATTAATTTGTCAAGATTTTTTTTAAGATTAAATTTCTTTCATTCATTTCATTTTCAACATTAATATCGACTTTAATTATTACTGATTTTTGCATAGAAAGGCTCCATTCAAAAGCTTCTCTTAATTTATTAAAATCTGAAACACTTTTAATCGGGACTTGATAACCTTTTGCTAGGTTTTCCCAATTTATAGATTTAGACATTACAAAAAGTTTATTTAATTCCTCTTCTTCTAAATTATTTTTATATAAATTATTAAATATATTTCCACCATTATTATTGATTAATAAGATAGTTAAATTTAATTCAATTGCATTTTCAATGAGAAATCCATTAATATCATGAATCAACGCTAAATCTCCAGTTACAAGAAGTACGGGTTTAGTTATTCTTGCAATACCTAAAGCAAGTGATAAAGTACCATCTATTCCTGAAGCACCCCTAAAGCTAAAACATTCCCTTGTTAAAGTTCCATTTTCAGAGAATGTGAGCCAATCTCTAATAGGGCTACTAGCTGAGAGCATAATAGGATAATTTTCTGGCCAAATTTTAGGAACAAAATTGGCAATTTTATATTCTGTTATTTCACTATTTAAAAATAATTGTTCGTTTAAAATTTCCCTTATTTTTGTCCCTTCTTTAATCAAAACTTGTCCCAAATTAATTAGAGGTTTACTTTTTATTTTATCATTTGAAAATGTTTCTAAAAGTTGATTAACAAAATTGCTTATGCCGAATTCATATTCTAAAGATTTTTTTAAAGGATCAAGTTTTTTTACATTATTTTCTTTTACAAGAATTTGTAACCCTTCGAAATTTAATAAAAAATTCTCTAAATCGCTAGAAGATGAAAGAGGACCAAGCCTCAAGATCTGATCACATTTAATAATATTTTTATTTTTTTTAAGGATTAATTCCCAATTACCTACTAAGCCTTTCAATTTAGCTGAAACGCGTGAAACAGGGTCAACAAAAACTGGCCATCCTGTAATTGCTTGTAATTTTTTTAAAGCACTATTAAAAGAATCTAAATCTCTGGAAGAACCCTGATACGGGCCAACAATAATAATTCCAGGATTAAATAAATTTATCTTTTTAAAAAATTTTTCAGAAAATTGAATATTTTTATTCTGATTATCATTTTTTAATAATTGATAGGTTTTGTTTAAATAAAATTTTTCAAACACCTCTAAAGCCTTTTTTTTATTCATTAAAGAAATATCTAAAGGTTTTTCAAATGGAATATTTAAATGAATAGGACCAGGAGACCGGAGTATTTGTCTTTTAACAAGTTCCACTATTTTCAAAATTTCATCGTCATTATTTTCATGAATTCCATTTAAGTTGGTACTCAAATTGCTTCTACAAACTGAATTCAAAAATTCTTCTTGATTTACTGTTTGGTTAGAACCACAATTTTTTAACCTTGAAGGTCTATCAGCAGTTATAAATACAATTGATTTACATGATTTATCTGCCTCAATGGCTGCAGGTAATAAATTACCAACAGCAGTTCCTGATGTTGTAACAACTAATGAAACGTCACCAGATGCTGTAGAAATTCCAAGGGAATGAAATCCTGCGGATCTCTCGTCTATCGAATTAAATACATTTAACATCTTATTTTTATTTAATTCTCCTGCGGCTATGGCTAAAGGGGCTGATCTACTGCCTGGACATAAAATTAAATTTTTAACTCCTATTTTTGTAAAAAGATCTAAAAGTTGTAAACTTCTAAAAAAATTTTGGCATTCTATAGATGATGTCATAATTTATATAAATACTTTAGAAATTCCTCTTTACAAATAAAAAATTAAACAATGCAAAATCCGGCAGAAAAAAAAAGTACAATATTAAAAGATTTTAAAAATCTTTTTATATGGATAATAATTGCTTTAACTATACGATGGCAAGTAATTGAACCAAGGTGGATTCCCTCTGGATCTATGCTCCCGACCCTTCAAATCCAAGACAAAATATTAGTTGAAAAATTAACTCCAAAAATAACTTCTAAATCAAACTTATCTAAATTAAAAAATAAAATAATTGTTTTTAATGTTCCAGAAAAATTAATTGAAGCTGGGTATGGTTCAGATATTGCATTAATCAAAAGGGTAATTGGGGTTCCTGGGGATAAAGTTGAAGTAAAAGAAGGTAATTTATATTTAAATGATATTGCTCAAGATAATTATATTTCTGATAGGAATATCAACTATTCAACAGGCCCATATGTCGTTCCTGAGAAATCATTATGGGTAATGGGAGATAACAGAAATAACAGTATGGATTCACATATATGGGGATTTCTTCCTTATGAGAAAGTAATAGGAAAGGCTATTTTTAGATATTGGCCATTAAATAACATTGGTCCTATTCGGTTCCCTGGTCTTAATAATGTAGATTAAAGGGTTCATGGTGTTGTAGTGTTTTTATAAGTTGAAGATGCATAAATGTTCAATCCTGAATTTCTAGCTACTGAAAATAATGATCCAAATGATGAGAATGATTTAATACAATATCTACAAAAACAGTCTCCAGAAGTTTTGCAGAGAGTAGCCAAATCAGCTAGTGAAGATATTCAAGAAATCATAAGACACAATGTTCAAGGTCTTCTAGGTATGTTGCCATCTGATCAGTTTGATGTAAAAATAACCTCTTCAAAAGACAATATCGCTAATTTACTTTCTTCTGCCATGATGACAGGATATTTCTTAAGACAAATGGAGCAAAGGAAAGAGCTCGAGCAAACTCTAAAAAATGATGAAGATATGTCTATAGAAGAATAAATCTCTAAATATTTACATCTTTTGGAATTATCCCCAATTCAAATAATTTTTTATAGAGATTAATAAGGAATTTATTATCATCTGGTAAATTATTCCATTTATCTGAATTAATTTTATCTATCAAATTTTGACAATCTTCTTCATTAAAATTAATAGGTGCAGAATAATGAGCGGATATTAAATATTTCAAATTTTTATAAGTTTTAATCTTTTCTAGCCATCCAAGAAGTACTTTTTTTGATCGAGGGAATATTAAATTTTGCAAAACAGGAGCAATCTGAATCTTAGGAATACTCTCGCCCATTATTTCAACTAAAGATGATTCCCAATCTTCATCCCATAAAAAAGGATAAATCCCAAAATGTGATTTCTTATTTCGAAGACCTTCTTTAAAAGAGTATTTGATAATTTGTTTCAAAGAAGGGATATTTAATTTTCCTGGTTTTAAAAAAGATGAAAATAATACAATTCTTGCCCAACCTTTTTTTCTAGATTCAACATTATCAATAATAGGTTCATCGCCTCGATCTCTCGAATGAAATAATAAAGGTGTAGGGTCGAAGTCAAATATTTCTGGAGGGGTTGATTCGATGCCAACTATAGCGTCCGTAACATGAAGTGTCCTTGTTGAAAAATGAAAACAACTCACCTCCTGGTATGTTCCAAGTCCTAAATTTAAAGGGCCTAGTGAAGACCATTTAAAACATTCTTCATAAGGAGTTCCATCTTTAAAAAGTATCTTTGTCCTTTTCGATGGGATCCCAAGAAAATCTATAGGAAGATTAATAGGAAAACTCCATTGGCCAGGACACAACCAAATCTCAGCATCCTTGAAAACTCTTACTAATGCTGGTAATCCAATTTTATGTTCTAACCCAGAAGCACTAGGGAGCACAATTGTTTTTACTTTTCCATAAATGGAAATTAATTTTTCTAATTCATTTACAAGTTCCTTCGTAGGGGGTAAAGGGTTAATTAGCATTAATCCATTATTAACCTTAATTATTGTCATTCTGATTGGGACTGCGACATAATATAAGCCCTGAATTTGTTCCAAGGACCATATTTCATTAGGAATTATTTCTCTAAGAATAGTTTTCTTTTTTCCATATGGATATAGAGGAAATAAAGGCCACCAATTCCAACTTTTATTATTTAGGTAATTGTCCATTTTTACTAATAATTAGAAAATAATTTTTTAATTTTAAATATCCCGTATCTTGGAGCAAATAAAAAAGCAAATAAAAATATGAACGTTTGAACTAATACAATTGAACCGCCAGTTTCAAGATCAAACCAAAAGCTAAAATAGATACCAAAGACACTTGAAATGATGGCACTAATTACTGAAATGATGGTCATAATATCAAAATCATCTGTTAATAAATATGCTGTTGCACCAGGGGTAATCAGCATTGCAACAACCAGAACTATTCCAACAGACTGTAATCCAACTACAGCTGCTAAAGACAAGCATGTAAGTAATAAATAATGAAGAAATAAGACATTAATTCCTACAGTTTTTGCGTGTCTTGGATCAAAACAATAAAGTATTAAATCTTTCCTAAAAACTGATAATAGTATTAACACCAATAGAGAAATAAATACAGTCTGTTTTACATCTGAGAGAGAAATCCCTAGAGGGCTACCAAAAAGAATTGAGTGAAGATCAATATTACTTTTAATCTTTGAAACTAACACTATTCCAAGAGCAAAAAAACCTGTAAAAACCAAGCCAATTACGGTATCTTCTTTAACTCTAGATTTTTGTTTGACAAAGCCTATTAAAGCTACAGAACCCACTCCAAAAACAAATGCTCCAAGTGAGAAAGGAAGTCCCAAAGCATAAGCTACAACAACACCAGGCATTACAGAGTGAGATACCGCATCTCCCATTAAAGCCCAACCTTTAAGTGTCAAATAACTAGATAAGAATCCACAAACAGCTGCTACTAGTGAACTCATTAATAGAGCTTTTCTCATGAATTCATGAGATAAAGGATCTGCTACCAAAGAAGTTATATTTGTAATAAAAAGCATAGATCCATACAACTAGATTTTAAGATTCAGGTCCAAACAAGACATCTGGTGACATTCCTCCAAAAGTATTTGTAATATTTTCTGGAGTAAATACTTCCGAAGTCTCTCCATAAGCAACAACGGTCTTATTTATTAAAAGAACCAAATCGCAAAATTCACGAACATGAATCATATCGTGAGTAGATAGCAAAATTGTTTTCCCCTCATTTTTAAATTGAATAAATAATTCAGAGATAAGTTTCTCAGTTCTAATATCAACTCCTGCAAAGGGTTCATCAAGTAATAGAATTGATGCCCGTTGTGCAATAGCTCTTGCTAAAAAAGTTCTTTTTCTCTGCCCCCCGGATAAGTTGCCAATTGGTGTAGATGAAAGTTCCATAAGATCAACCCTCTCAATAGCATCCTTAACAGCCTGAATATCTGATTCTCTTGGAGATCTTAGAATATTCATTGACCCATATCGACCCATCATTACAACATCCCATACACTTACTGGAAATTGACAATCAATACCTTCACTTTGAGGAACATATGCAATTTCCTGATCTTGTTGAGCAATTTTTAAAGACTCACCATTAATTCTTATTTTACCTTTTGAGATATTTACAAACCCAGTTAAGGCATTAAAGAAAGTTGTTTTCCCAGCACCATTCATTCCAACTAATCCACAAATTTGGCCGGCCTTTAATCTTAAATTTGCATCGTATAAAGCAACTTTACCGTGATAATCAACACAGATATTTTCTGCCTCAATTCTATAACTTTTATAATTAAGTTTATCCATATTTTCAATTAAGGCCTTCTTTAATAAGAGTCAAATTATGTTGAAGCATTTTTAAATAAGTATTAGCGCTCCCATTATCATGAGAAAGCGAATCAACAAAAAGATCTCCCCCAAAATTTGCTCCTGTTTCATTAGCAACAACCATTTGTGATTCATTACTTACAGTGCTTTCACAAAAGACCGATGGGATATTTTTATTTTTTACCAAAGAAATTGTTCTTACCATTCTTTTAGGTGTAATTTGACTCTCTGCATTAACAGGCCATAAATAAGCTTCTGTTAATCCGTAATCATTCGTGAGATAAGAGAATGCTCCTTCACAAGTTACTAGATACCTATTATTTTTCTCGAGATTATTAATAAAAAGTGAAAAATCTTTATCTATTTTAGCGATTTTATTCTTATATATTTGTCCGTTCTTTTTAAATAATTCTCCTTTAGATGGCTTTAATTCTGATAAAGAATCAACGATAATATCAACATAAATCATTCCTCTTTTAGGAGAAATCCACGCATGAGGATTAGGTTTACCTTTATAGAAATCTTCACTTATAAAAATCGGATCTAATCGATTTGAAATCGTTACTCTCTTAATTTCTAAGTTAGAAACAAATTTTTCAGCCCATAATTCAAATCCAAAACCATTATCAACAAAAACAAAGGCTTTGGAAGCTTTAATAAGATCACTAGGAGTTGGCTGATAACCATGAACTTCCACTCCTGGTTTGGTAATTGATTTAACAACAAACTCATTTTTAGCAACATTTTCAATAATATCGGCAAGAACTGTAAAACTTGCCAAAATTACTTCTTTGTTCGTTTCTTTTTCAAATGAAGTCCTTTTGCAAGAATTTGAACTAATACATATAAGAAAAGAAAATAAAAAGAGAAAAAACTTTTTTTTCATTTTTTAAACAATAAAGTTAACATTTAAAATTACTAACTAAACCGAATTAATGGATTTTTTAACTCTGGTATCAAAGATTTCCAATTTATTTTTTCATTTTCAAAGGCTCTTTCAACGATCTTTTCGGAGTTTTCTTTTATAAATTCCAAATCAGGTTCTGAGACTCCCTTTGTTATAGCCATGAAATCTGCCAAAGAACTTGATACTACTCTTGTTAAATATGCTGCACTTATTGCTTGGAATGCGCCAGTTATAAACCAATTTGGGCCATGCAATTTTGTTAAGCCTATTAAAGTCTGACCACTCCATTCAATTACGCCCTGTGCAATAGCAGTCTTTATTATTTGTTTGGATACTTTATCCAATATTTCTGGAGACCAATTACATCCCCATATGGACTTAATTTCTTTAATCATTAAGGAATTTAAAACAGTCATTGATAAAACATCTATTGATGGAATCGGAGACAAGAAAACAGCAGACGCAACTATAATTTGATTTTTCCTCTGTAAATCCTTTAATTGCATTCTTCTTATTCCCTCAATCTCAGATTGCCAATTCGTATGTAATCTCTTCAAAAGTCTTTTTTTAGTATTTTCAATGTTATTACTTGAACTTATAAAAAACTTGCGCAAAGAGAAAGGTATATTTGCCAAGTAATTTTTAGTTTTATCAAATCTAATTATTCTGTTTACATATTCTCCTGAAATCTGAGACTTTAGTTCCTCTATTTCATTATTAAAATCTAATCCTTTTGTATATGAAGCAACTAACCAAATAGGCATACATTTTGGAAGTTTTTCTAACCACAAAAAATCATTTGCGGATAGAGGTAATTTTAAAAAATACAAAATAGCATCGCTATTTAAAATCACTTCAGGAACAATTTCAGAGGAATTATATTTAGGAAGTTTTTCAATAAAATTCAATTCAAACTTATCTTCTTTAAAATAATTTTTGAATAATAATGTATTCGAATCAAATTCTTTCTGCCCAATACAATAAATCTCTTCTTTTTTTTCTCTATTTAATATTAATTCAAGAGCTTTTTGCCTTTTAATATTTTGTTTTTCCAAATTGTTATGAAATTCAATTTCCTCAAAGAAATCTAAATCTTCATTACAAAGTTTTATCCAGCCATCTAAGTCCTTTGGCTCATTAAACTTTGGCTTTTCACTCCTTAAATAAAAATATCCCCCAAAACATAAAATAAAAAATCCTATTGAACCACCTGCAAAACTTGTTAAATCGCTCAAAACCCATTCACCAAAACCTAATAAAAGTAAAATTATAAATAAATTTCTTTTTGGGAACTTTATTAAATCCTTTAAAAAGTTTTCTTTATTAATATCAAACACAATACTTTAATATCGTTCTTCCTCTACTTTAGTGCAAGTTTTGAATGAAAAAAAGTAAAATTACATAACTCTTTAATTATGGATAAGAATCTTGTAGTTCAATTTAAGACTTCTTGCATAACTAGGTGGTAAGTTAATAGACTGTTTAGATAAAAAGAATCCTTAAGATGTCAAATTCCAATTACGACAATAATTATGGTCAAGATAACTACAGAAGCCGTGGTAATAATGATAGATCTAACTTTAGGAATAGATCGGGAGGAAATAGAGATGGAGGAGGGTTTCGAATAAGGTTAAGTGATAATGAAATGAAAGCTGTTAGATCAATTCAGGAGGCTTTTGAACTTAAATCTACAGTCGCAGTTTTAGGATTTTCAGTTAGAACACTTAGCGAAATGATTGAAAATAAAGATTTAATGGAATCGATAACAAAATTTGCAAAAAGTAACAAGAATACATCTTCACCGAGTAAAGCACTGGGTTCTGAAAACAAAAGTAAAAACGTAGCACCTGATCCTTTTGCAAGGCCCGTTAAAAAAACTCCTAGTGAAGAGATTCAACTAAACAAAGAAGAAAACAAAGAAGAAATCAAAGAAAAAGAAGAAGAAGAAGGGGATGACAAATAAAAAAAGGATTCTTTCTGGAGTTCAACCTACAGGAGATTTACATATTGGTAACTGGCTTGGGGCAATAAGTAATTGGGTTGCACTCCAAGAGAAGCATGAAACATTCCTTTGTGTAGTTGATTTACATGCAATTACTACAGAATATGACCCCAAACAACTTTCTAAAAATACACTTTCTACTGCAGCTTTATATGTTGCTTGTGGTATAGATCCTAAAATTTGTTCTATTTTTGTTCAAAGCCAGATATCTGCACATTCAGAACTTTGTTGGATATTAAATTGCATGACTCCCATAAATTGGATGGAAAGAATGATCCAATTCAAGGAAAAATCTATTCAGCAAGGAAATAATGTTTCTATTGGATTATTTGATTATCCAATCTTAATGGCTGCGGATATTTTGTTATACGATGCTGACTATGTTCCAGTAGGGGAAGATCAAAAACAACACTTAGAACTTGCCAGAGATATTGCACAACAGAGAATTAATGCCAAATTTAGTAAGGTAGAAAACATATTAAAAATACCTCAACCAATAATTATGAAAAAAGGTTCAAAAATAATGAGCTTAAATGATGGATCGAAAAAAATGAGTAAAAGTGACATTAACGAGGGTAGTAGAATTAATTTGTTAGATACTCCTGAAATAATTACAAAAAAAATAAAAAGAGCTAAAAGTGATAGTTATATGGGAATGGAATTTAATAATCCCGAGAGGCCTGAATCCAGAAATCTATTAATGATTTATTCATTATTAAATGGTAAAGAAGTTTCTGAATTAGAGAACGATTTATCTCAAACAGGATGGGGGACATTTAAAAAAATATTTACAGAACAACTTATAGAATCGCTTAAACCTATTCAAGAAAGATATCAGGTTCTGATTAACGATCCATATGAATTAAATAAGATACTTATCGAAGGTAAAGAGAAAGCAGAAGCAGTGGCAAATAAAACCCTTAGTAGAGTTAAATCTGAATTAGGATTCTTTAAAATGGAGAAATAAATCATGCCAGAAATAACATTGCCAGATGGATCTAAAAAAGTATTTGAAAAGCCTGTAACGATTAAAGAAATAGCTCAGAGTATTGGAACCGGATTAGCCAAAGCAACAATTGCTGGCAAAGTAAATGATGTCCTTTTTGATGCAACACTTCCCATAGATAATGATTCTAAAGTTGTAATAATTACATCACGAGATAAGGAAGGTATTGAGATAATTAGACATTCCTTTGCACATTTGATTGGTCATGCCGTTAAACAACTTTATCCAAATATAAAAATGGCAATTGGTCCAGTAATTGATAATGGTTTTTATTATGATATCTTTTCGGAATATAGATTTACGCCTGATGATTTAATAAAAATAGAAAACAGAATTAATAACTTAATAAAAACAAATTATGATGTTGAGATTTTACAAGTTACCAAAAAAGAAGCAATTAAAACTTTTCAAGAAAGAGATGAAACTTTTAAATTAAGAATAATTGAAGAAATTCCTGATGAAGATCTCATCAATTTATATAAACATGAAGAATATATTGATATGTGCAGAGGTCCGCATGTTCCAAATACAAGCCATCTTAGACATTTTAAATTATTAAAGTTATCTGGTTCATATTGGAGAGGTAATAGTAAAAATGAATCATTACAGAGAATATATGGAACTGCTTGGGCTAAAGAGAGAGAACTCAATGATTACTTAACAAGAATTGAAGAAGCGGAAAAAAGAGATCATAGAAAACTTGGAAAAAAGCATTCACTCTTTCACATACAAGAAGAATCTCCAGGCATGATTTTTTGGCATCCAAATGGATGGATAATCTACCAAGTTCTTGAAAAATATATAAGAGAAATACTTATAAAAAATGATTATCTAGAAATTAAAACCCCTCAAGCTGTTGATAAATCTCTTTGGGAAAAATCAGGTCATTGGGAAAAATTCAGAGAAGATATGTTCACTACTGCATCAGAGAATAGAACTTATGCAATTAAACCAATGAATTGTCCTTGCCATATTCAAGTATTTAATCAAGGTTTAAAAAGTTATAAAGATTTACCTATTCGGCTTGCTGAATTTGGTTCTTGTCATAGAAATGAACCATCTGGAGCATTACACGGCTTAATGAGAGTTAGGAATTTCACTCAGGACGACGCACATATTTTTTGTACAGAAGAACAAATACAAGCTGAGGTGTCTACTTTTATTGATCTTGTTTTCGAGGTTTATAAAACTTTTGGTTTTGATGAGATTATTATCAAATTATCAACCCGTCCTGAGAAAAGGGTGGGTAGTGAAGATATTTGGGATAAATCAGAGGAGGCACTTACCAAGGCTCTTGATATTAAAAGTCTAAAATGGGAACTACAACCTGGAGAAGGTGCTTTTTATGGTCCAAAAATAGAATTCTCTTTAAAAGATTGTCTTGATAGAGTTTGGCAATGTGGAACAATTCAAGTTGATTTCTCAATGCCCATTAGATTGGATGCAACTTATGTAGATTTAAATAACGAAAAAAGAAATCCAGTAATGCTTCACAGGGCAATTTTGGGTTCTTTTGAAAGATTTA
>QCVV01000020.1 GCA_003210235.1 Prochlorococcus sp. AG-686-O05
CTCTCATGACGATAAAGTTAAATTCAGACTGGCTGAGCTTAACCAACTAAGCAATTCCTAAATGCTTTAAATTAATTATAGTAAGTAAAATTACTTAGTGTGAGCATAAATACTCACACTAATTGATATGCGGCATGCGACTTAATTGTATGGATCTATTTGAGAGCCGTAAGAGGCTTATATGGTTTCGAAAGTTTTTGATACCCAGTACTAAATATATGCTTTGCTTGACAGTTATGCTACATAAAAGGTAATTTATTTATTAA
Source organism: Prochlorococcus sp. AG-686-O05 (assembly GCA_003210235.1). Taxonomy (GTDB): domain Bacteria; phylum Cyanobacteriota; class Cyanobacteriia; order PCC-6307; family Cyanobiaceae; genus Prochlorococcus_A. The sequence goes on from QCVV01000020.1 coordinate 267, forward strand.
AAAATCGATTCAAAGTTAATCTGCTTTACATTTATTAATAGTCGTGTTACATTCGTTAGCAATTACAAAAATAGCAATGGCTAATTCTCAAGTAACAACAGAATCAGGCGGAAGACAAAATATGTTCCCTGCTGAAACTCGTCCATATATTGATGAGTCAGTCTCATATGACGGATACCCTCAAAATGCAGAAAAGGTTAACGGTCGTTGGGCAATGATCGGTTTTGTTGCTTTGCTAGGAGCGTATGTAACAACAGGCCAAATAATTCCAGGTATATTTTAATGAGTCCACTTGCTGGCTTCTTGATTTTTATTGTATCTATAACTGCACTAGTTATTGCTTATTTAACTAAACAGTTTCAAGAAGAAAATATAATTTATTCAAACAACAATAAGATGAAAAATAAAAACCTCAACATTAAAACAGTAGAAAAAGAAAAAGTAGTTGCAGAGACTCTTAATGGAAGATTCGCAATGATAGGTTTGATAGCAGCAGTAGGCGCTTACTTGACAACAGGTCAAATTATTCCTGGTTTCGTTTAAGATTTAAATTTCTAACTAAGAGTTAATCTGTATTTTCAGATTAGCTTTTTTTTTTTTTTTTTTATTAAATATTAAGGAAAATATTCTTCTTTGCAAATCAAGAGATATGTTTTATTGCTCTATGAGAGGGAAAAGAAGTATAAAGATTTTTTAGGTGGTATAAAACTTCATGAAAATCTTTACTGGCCATGATGATCCTCTCTTTATTAGTCTGAATTAATAAAGATTTTAGTATTTTTCTAAGCTATAAATCTTTTATGTCTACCTAATTTGATTTTTTAGAGGAATTACCTTTTGCTCTGGGTACGAGGACAAAAGATATATAAGTAATAATATCCAAGATCTTTTAATAAGAGCTAATTCATTAGCTTTAAGTTAGGTTAGAAAAAAAGAAATACCAAACAAAGACTATTAAATTAAGAGCAAATATTATTCCTAGAAATATATATGCAAATTTTTTACCTATAAAAGCTGTTTCAGGTTCAAGTTTTACTCTCATTTTGTACCCTAAATTTAAAATAAATCTATCATCTTTTAAAAAGTAAAACTTTCTTTGTATTATTATTTACCTCAATTTAATATCCATAAATTTAAGAATTAGAACGTACATACGAATAACCATTAAATTTTTAGAAAGGCATTTTATCCCTAAATATCTTTTGTTTTTTTAAGCCTCTTGAATTTATGTCTTCTTCTTAAACAAAAGTGATTATTGCTGGCTCGGATCAAACTCAAGATTTATTTTTTTTCTGCATTCAAAAGAAATTTCAAGCTACAACTCAATCTAATAATGATAGTTAAAGCTTATGAATTCAAATCACGAGCTAAAGATAGTGATTGAAATCTTTTTTTGTTAATTGATTAATAACTTTATCCAACCATTCGGTATTGGTTTCAGCTTTTTTGGTCTTGGTATTATTCTTTCTTGTAGGCATAATCTTCCTCAAATAAAAATTAAATTCAATTTAGAATAGATTTATTAAAAATCAACCTGCAAAATATACAAGTTGACGTAAAAAAAAGTAAATTTTAGTCGCAATAGAAAAGGCATTCTTTTTAAGGTAAATATGAATTTAAATCATCTTCTAAAGAAATTTTATTTTGTGGAAAAATTTTGAAAGGATCATTTAATGCCATATTTAATTCCTCTTTTAATAATGAAAATAAGGAATCTCTTCTAATTTTTCAAGTTTCATTAGAGCAAATGCAAAACTGAGTAAATTCAATTTGACTATCATTTAATGTTCTTGATTTCGTCCTAGGTAATAAAAAATTAACTATAGAATTTATATTTTGAGTATATGTCCGTAAGGATTCCTATAAGACACATTTAGAACCTCCTTTTTTTAATACTGTTGTTTGTAACCTTTCTTAGTTTGAGTAAGTCTATCTCCAATATAGGTTAATAAAATTAGCCAGAATAAAATCTCCAATCCGAGGTTGGTCATCTGATTTCCCTCCAGTTATTTGCTTAAACTTTAATCTGATTTTTATTATTCCGATAGAGTTTTTATACTGATTAAAACTCAATTTGCGTGGATATTTATAGTTGCGTATAATTTCATCCTAGTTATTTCTGGAGGTATAAAGTTGAAAATAAGGAGCTAGATTTCTATTATTGCAAAGGTCATGAATCACCCACCACAAATTATAGAGAAAATTAGAAGATCAATAATATAAAAAGAATATCAAAAAATTTAGAGAATCAATAGGTATAAATAAAATTGATTTTTTTATTGTGGTTTTATAGCCTTCCTTTTTAAATCCCGTCTTGATCTTCACCGAAAGGATTATATCTAATATCCCAAATTAAGACTACTGCAGTTGATAAAATTAGTAAGGCAAAAATTACTTGAGGAGGAGGATAAATCATTTTATCGATTCATCATATAAGCAATAAAACCAGAGAAGGTAAGAAGCTTAAAAATAATAAAAAATGGCATTATCTTTTCTGCTTTTAAGCCAAAAGGTAAATATTTATTTATTGCATTCATTTTTTTATATCCATATAAACAATATTAACCAAAAATTTTTAATAATAGAAAATAAAATGCAAAAAAAAACCAGATTGTAAATGACAATCTGGTAAGTAAGATATTTTAGAAATTCTTAAATAAATCCAGGAATAATTTGGCCTGTGGTTAAATAAGCTCCTACTAGTGCAACGAAACCCATCATGGCGAATCTACCATTTAGCTTTTCAGCTACAATCTTTTCTTTTTCAACTAATTTTGTTTCGTTGTTCTTCATTAGAACCAACCAGGAATGATTTGTCCAGTTGTTACGTAAGCACCAACAGCTGCTACGAAACCTAACATTGCTGCCCAGCCATTAAAACGTTCTGCTTCAGGAGTCATTTTTTTAAAAGTAATTTATATTAATAAATATAACACATATATTTATTTTTGTAAATAAATAGCTCCATATACCCTTGGTCAGAGCCTTATAGTTACATTACTGTTACGTAAATGTTTCATTAATTACTTATCTCTCTGTTCCTTTGACTAAGGGTTTAGCGCTCCTCGAGTATTTCTCTTAAAAAAGTTGACCTCTTGCAGGAAGAGGTTCGTAAATAATAGTACAAATGCATTATTGAGGTGATGGTCGAAGAATAGCAGCTTCCCCTTCCTTAATTGAGAGATATCATAAGCTTCAGGAAGAATGGAAATATTTTGATGATTCAACTTTTTCTAGATCGATTGATAGTTATCACTGAATGACTTGTTCAAAATTTGATTATTCAAGTTAAGTAAGTTGTGGTTAAATTCTCTGTTGTAACTGGCATCAAAAAAAACTTTTTTGGCAAGGTCAACATTTAACTTATTCATTTGAGCTCTATCAGAAAAAATAAAACTTCAGTATTAATAAAAAATTTATTCACAAATATCACCGCGCATGACAAACTTTAATTAAATTAAAAAGAATACTTTTATAGAAGATCGAAAAGTTTAAGTTAATAATCCATCAAAATTATTAGCAGTATTTTTTGTGGTTTAGTTATTCAAGTTGCGGAAGAATGTATTAATGAATTATAAAGAGTTCGTTGATCAAGTGTCCTCAATATATTTAAGGAAAGTGAAAAGATAGAGTGTCGCAATTTATTGCTTGTAATGAGAAATGACCTGGTGTAATTGGATTATCAATAGCTCAAGGCAACTCATAAAAAGATATTATTTTTAGGAATAACTCAAAATAGCTGTTATCAATTTTTTAACCTTTAGGGTAGTTCTATATTTTGTATATTTTTAATCTACAAAATAATGTATAAATATAGGTTGTATTATCTCTTTGAGTTTTTTCAAATTCTTTATTCAGTTTGCTAAGGAGTTAGTTCCAAAATATATTACAGTTATTATCTATTATCCATCCAGTTTATCTTTATAATCTCTAAAAATTTTTAACATTTTTTAAGGTGGAATTTCCTATTTATATTCTCTACCTAATTCAAATAATTTATCCAAGAATTCCTTTTTTGGAATAGATATAAAAAAGGAGCCTAATGTTCCTTTTTTAATTGAAAATAATTCAAATGCTATTTAAAGCTTAGACTTTTCATCAAATTTAGTCTGAAGTTTTGCTGCTTTATGCAGTAAACCTACTGCTTCTTTTCTTCCAGTTGCAATTGAAGCTTGATGCAATAAATCTGCATATTTTTTGTTTAGTTTTTTCATTAGATCTGTTAGGTAATTAATTCAGGCTTGATAAGGAATATAAGTTTGAATTTTTGATCGAATAAATAGATCAAAATTTCTCATTTCTTCAAAGTTTTGACTCTTGCAAATGGGATTCTGTTTAGAAATTCTTTAGCTTGGTCAATATAAATTAATCTTATCTCTACCTGAGATTCCTTCATTATATCATGAACCCATTTATAACTGTGATTTGAGTTGGCATTGATAATTTATAGTCAAAAATTAAATAGAATTCTGAGGATTTAATATACTTTTGATTTTTTTAGTAACCAAATTCTTACCATTTTTTATTTTGGAAATAATTATGAGTAACTAAATTTATTAAGAAAAAAACCCTCATTTAATATGAATTTTGACTAATATTATTTAGGGTCAGCTAGTAGGGATACAGGCTGACTCTTTTTAATTTTTATTTTCAATAAGATAAAATATTTTTAAAAAATTTAAATCTCCCAATCTATATATACGAAATGTATCTTTTCATCTAGTTTTCTTTATATTTTATATAGCTTTAAGAACCAATTCCAAGCAGTTTATTATTTAACTAAATTTATATTTTAAAAAAAATAGAATAAATACTCTTTTTATTTAAGTAAATAATTGCTATTAATAAATTAAATAAAAAAATAGTTATGTCATTCACTACTTACTATATGCATTTAATTTTTGCTAGTATTCCATCCTTATTCAGTTCTGATTTGATACTTTATCTTTTACCAATTCTAACTGTTTCAATATTATTCTTTAGCTTCAAAATAATGTTTTATAAAGCTCCAAAATTGAGAGGAGCTAAATAAAAACTATTTTGGACAACAGACTTTTTTTTCCTGCAACTGAGAGAAATAGAGAGTCTATAAGAGATGTATTATCAAGAATTCTTCAAACAAGAGGTCATATTTTAGAAATTGCTAGCGGTAGTGGAGAGCATGGAGTTATATTTCAAAAATGCTTCCCGGAAATAACTTGGCAATCAAGCGATCCTGAACTAATTCATAGAAAAAGTATTAGTGCTTGGATTGATCATGAAGAATTAAATTTTAAAATGCCTCAACCTCTAGATATTGATGTGGAGAAAATTCCTTGGAAAATCCCAAGCGAATTACGGCTTTCCATTCAAGGAATTATATCTATAAATATGATTCATATTGCATCCTGGAACTGTACAAAATCACTATTTAACGAGTCTGGTAAATTATTAAAAAATGGACAATTTTTGATGTTGTATGGACCATTTAAAATTGGTAATAAGCATATAAGCCAAAGCAATGAATTATTTGATGGTTCCTTAAAAATGCAAAATAAATCTTGGGGTGTTAGAGATTTAGGAGAAGTTGGTGACGAAGCTACCAATCATGGTTTTATTGAAGAGGAGCTTATTCGTATGCCAGCTAATAACTTTTCGGTAATTTATAGGAAAGTATCTTTATAAAAGGATTCTGTATAGTTTTTTCAGATAAATTTAAATAAATTAAAAATTCAAGAAATAAATATATAAAGTTTATTAATTTATTTAATTATTTTTCATCACTTTCAATATCTTTTAAAAAGAAACTATCTTGATAACTTTCTACTCCATTCTTTATGCTTCTCATCTAAATCTGATACTTTATCTCCTAAACTCAATTGCTTTTCTAATAATTGCACTTTTGTAAGTGTTACTTCCTCAGAATAAAACTTGATTGGCTGCTTACCATGCAGGTTGTCTCCGCTCATAACTTAAAAATAGAAACCAGTGTACGATTAATTATTTAAGATATAAAAGACTAAATTTCTAATTCTTTTATATTATTTTCAGATTTGCGTAAATTAATGTGATATTTGATTAGTTTCAATAAGTGGTTTTGAGCTTTTTTTTATAAGAGGATTGCCAAATATATCTTCCTTCATCGACATCTGATTTAACAGCAATACAATTACAAGCAATATTCCATAGAGCTTTATGTATTGGGTCGGGGTTAAAAAGGTACGCTTTTTTGAATGCTTTTCTTATGGCAAGAGTAGCCTTCGTCGCATGATAGTGAGGAATAGTTGGGCATACATGATGAACTACGTGACTTGAACCAATATTATGATGAAGTATATTAATAATCTTCCCATAAGGCCTATCAATGGAAAGGAAGGCTCCTCTCATAAAAGAAAATTCTGAATTAGAGAGGTGTGGAACATCTGAATCTGTATGGTGAAGCCAAGTATATATAACTAACCAACAATTAACTACTAATAAGGGTCCAACATACATTCCAATTATTGGAAAGATTCCGTATTTAATAACAGAAATAATAAGTCCAATTATTACTGCAGCTACACCTATATCTGAAATCCAAACTTTTTTAGCCCATACAGCAGGCCACAATGTCTTAGAAAAAGGTTTCCTTGGCCAAAAATGATTTGAAGTTCCATATTTGAGACCACCTGTACTTCCAGATAATAAGTAAGCAGGCCAACCAAAAATAAGATGGAGAACTAGTTGGAGAATTCCATACTTAGTTTTGCCTAATTTACTTGAGAAAGATAGTTCTTTTTCACCTCCAACTTTTTCGCTAATTCCATTCCCATCAATAACTATTGGGACGTGAGTTTCTCCATTAGTTATATGATTGGTGAAACGATGATGGACTGCATGTGAACGTTGCCAAGAGAAATATGGAACTAATAATAATGAATGAAGTAAATATCCAGTAATGGTTTCCAAAATCTTATTTTTCGAGAATGCTCCATGTCCACATTCGTGGGCAATTACCCAAAAACCCATCGCAGTGGTTCCTGATAAAAATGCATAAAGAATCCAAATCGGGATCATTCTTTGACTAAAAGGAATTGTTAATCCTATTGCTATAACAATTACCTGAATAATGAATGATTGTAAAAGATAGCCTAATGAAGTTATTGTTTGAGGTTTAAAGCAGTTATCTGGAATAACACTTTGAAACTCTTTCATGCTTGGTATATCACTCATCTTTATTGCAAGTGCTTGACCTTTAAGGCCAGAAAAATTAATATTCCTCAAATTATTTTGGGTTAGGATTTAGTTTAAATAAATTTTAATTTATATAATTTATTATCCATCAAAGATTCTTTTTATGAAAGTAATATGTAGCGTCAAATGTTCAAATAGTATTAATTAGGGCAAAATTTTGAACATTGATAAATATTTGCAAATCTTTATAAGTTATAAATTCTTAGTGAATAAGTAAAAATTATTTTACGACAATCAACAAAACCAAATATAGAAATAAAGTAGAAGTAATCGCAAAGGCAGAAAGAGGTAAGATTAAACCAGTATTTAGCCATCTTAAAAATCTAATTTTTCTGTTAATTACTTTTACCATTTTTTTAACAGGACTAATCTAAACCTATTGAAGCCCCAAGGCTTTAACAAATAAGCTTAATAAATTTCAATAACAAAAAATATTTAATATTTTAAATTTAAAATAAATTCATTTGATCATTTGGCTTTTTATTAATTTCTTCTGTTATCCATCCAGAAGATGACCATCCCATCATTATGGGGATTAAACCTTTTAATTCATCAGCATCCTTAACCTGTTCAGTCCATTGTTCTTCGTATCCATTAGGAACAATAACTGGCATACGATGATGTAAAGGTTTCACTAAATCATTTGGTTCAGTTGTTAAAATACAGCAACTTTCTAACTCTGCGCCATCAGGTGAAGACCATTTACTCCAAATCCCTCCTAACCAAAAAGGTTCATAATTCTCTTTTCTAATGCGATAGGTTTTTTCAAAAAAACCACTTGCAGGTATTAAACATCTTTTATGTTTCCAACTTCCACTAAATAATTTTTTATCTTCCACAGTTTCTGATCTCGCATTAAATGGCCTGGGTCTCCCTTTATCAAAAGGATCTTTAGCCCAAGGTGATATAAAACCCCATGACATAAAAGTAGTCTGAATTTTTCCTTCATTCTTAATTACAAGGACTGGATCAGTAGGTCTAATTAAATTCTGAGTCTCGTATTTATTATCAAGCCCACTTGGATAGTCTTGTTTTAAAACTTTTGGTAACTTATCAAATTTAGTTTTAAGTTCAAATCTTCCGCACATATTAAATATTAAGGTTTGGTTTATAAATTTTATTGGAATTTTATGTGATTGATTTAAAATCCTTTATATAACTTTAAATAATAAATAATTTCTGATAACTCATTAATTTTTTGAATCTTTTCTTGGTTAAATTCATTTATTAATTTATTAAGTATCTCAATATCTTTGGAAAAAAACATTAAATTACATTCCGCTTTTAGGCCTGAGATAGATCCTGCATATGAGTCTTCTATAACCCATGATTTCCTTGGATCTACATCCAATATTTTTAATGCTCTTAAATAGGGATCAGGTGAAGGCTTGCCATTAGAAATAAATTTATCATCTCCGAGTACCTTTGTCTTGAATAAATTTAACCAGGGATTGAAAGAGCTTTTAATTTTAAAACTTTCACTACTAGTACTTGTTACTAAAGCAATAGGTAGCTTGGTATTTATACAAAATTTAATTAATTCTATGGCCCCTTTAAAAGGTTTTGATTTAGTGAGTACTTTATCTACTTTTAATTTTTGAGTAATGAGTAATTCTTCTATTGGAATTTCTATATTTATCCATTCAAGAACTTTTTTTGCGCAATCTATTCTTCTTCTTCCCTTTAATTCTAATAATTTATCGTTTGATAAATAGTGATTATATTCTTTTGCGGTTTCACTCCAGGCATTAGCTAGTAATGGCTCTGTATCTAATAACACACCATCTAAATCAAAAAGAATTGCTTCTGGGAATTCCATCTTTATAGAAATATTTTTAAATAAAATTTTATTTAATATAGTTTTTAATTTTTATTTCGGTATTTAATTATTTTTTGTCTTTCAATAATATTTTGTAAATTTGGATTAATTTCATAAGCCGCGAACGTATCTTTTAGGCGTTACTGATTGCTTACTTGGCTTTACTAATATTGGCAAAATAATAACTCCTACAGTAAAAACACATATGGGAGCAACAACCATGAGTATAGATTCAAGAGACATTAATTCATTTACAAATTTATCTTACAAATAGCAGGAATTATTTTTTTAGTCATGCGTATTTATATCTAATAAGACCTTATCTTCACAACTTTATATATTGTTAAGCAAAAGTGAAAAAAAGATTAAATATGAGAAGTTTTTTAGATTTACATCCTAAATAACACCTAGATAATTTTAATTAAGGGAGAATTTTTATGAATGAAGATAAAAAATGGATGTTAATGACTTACTACTGCCCAACTCATGGTGATGCAGGAAAAGTAGAACCTATACAAGTGACAAGGCAAGAAATTTCTAATAACTTATATGATAAGACTAAATCTAATAAAGGAAATATAATCACCTAAATTTTTAAAAACAGGTAAGCAAAGCTTGATAGGGGTAAGTATAAATAGTATTAATGAAATGTAAATTTAACTAAAAAAATCGTCCGATCCGCTTTAGAAGATCCAGGTGTGAATCAAACCAAAGAAAGTGAGGCTTTAGAGATTTTAGGAGTCTATATTACGGTTAAATTGTATCTTAATGGCAAATAATTTGTTTATTGCAAAGTAATTAAGAACAAATTTATAAAGTTAACAAATGAAGGTTTAAGCTTCTCCCGTAAATAAATTTAAGATCTTAAGTTTCACGAAACAAAAAATTAAATTTTTAATTTGTTTTGTGATAATTTATTAGACTCAATTATTTCCCATGCTTCTGAAGCTGTATCAGCATATTTAAAAATTTTTAAATCTTCTTCGGTAATAAGTCCGAAATCAGCAAGGAATTCAAAATTAATTAAATTATTCCAATATTTTCTGCCAAATAATATTATTGGAATTTCACTTTTCATTCCAGTTTGACGAAGAGTTAATAATTCAAATAATTCGTCTAGTGTCCCGAACCCTCCAGGAAAAAAAACAGCAGCAACAGAGCGCATTACAAAATGAATTTTGCGTAATGCAAAATAATTAAATTTAAAACAAAGTCCAGGAGTTATGAAAGAATTTGGTGATTGTTCATTCGGTAACTGTATGTTTAAACCAATAGACTTACAGTCTGCTTCAAAAGCGCCCCTATTAGCCGCCTCCATAATTCCTGGTCCTCCTCCTGTAACTATTACATGAGAATTGCAATTATCATCTTGATTATTTATTGAAGCTAATTTTGAAAATTCTTTTGCGGAGTCATAGTAATGACTCATAGAAAGTAAATTTTTCAACTTTTTAAATTCATTTTTTAATTTATTAGAGTGAGGAGTTTTTTCTAATAAGTTTTTTACTTCATCGATTTTTCTGTGAGCTGATGAGTCTTCGACAATTTTCGCACCTCCAAAGACGATAATAGTTGAGATAATATTTTGTTCCTCTAGTACTAATTCAGGCTTAGTTATTTCTAGTAGCATTCTTACACCTCGCATTTCGTCTCTTCTAAGCAAATTAAGATCTTCCTGTGCAAGTTTGTAGGAATTTGAATCAAGTATTAAATTTAGATTTTGTTCTCTCGTATCATTATTATTGAGCTTTTTGAAGTCGTTTATATTCTTAATCATGGATTCAAGAAAAAAATATGTTTTTATATAGAGAATTGATCTTTTTACAAATAGTTGATTAAAAGAAATTAAATATAGTTTTTTCTGTGTCTATTCATCTAAATCGCATGTCAATTCACATTGATTCAGTTCAGCAGCCGAAATTCTATCCAAAATTCTTAGCATATCAATCTCAGAAAGATCTCCATTAGAGTTCCACTTTAGAGTTGTTTTTCTTTGAGGAGAATATTTTCTATTCATTTTTATTTCCTCCCTTAAGATGAATTTCTACACATCGAGTAACACATTCTTGATGTCCATCAACAATGCTGCATTCACTAATGCATTCAAAATATGAATCTATAGTATCTTTTGCTGTTATTTGATTCGAAGAAAAAAACAACTCATCCATAATTTTTGTCCATTAATTTGGAATGAGATATAGCATGACTTTAAAAAGTAATTTTTGCTTTGTTAAGAAAAATCGGATAAATAAGTATTAGTTACTAGCCTTAAGTTTTAATTTTATAAAAAGGTTAAGACTCAGATTCCATCTAGTTTTATTGGATCTTTTAAATACTTAATAACTTAAACTTATTAATTTTAATATTTTCTTTAAGGTTGATTCTTTTGTAACTTCTCTGCTTTTAATTTATAACTATCTGAGTCCCAATCTTGTTGGATATCTTTTATGAAATCAAAAATAAACTCATTAGGACATTCAAGTTCTTTATGAAGATCGTTTAACTTTTGATGTATATATTTCTTAGTGCAAGAAATTAATCTATCTTTTTGATAATTTGTAGGTTCCCATTTTTGATTGTTCATATAAATTTTCCCCTATTTACTCATTCTTATAATCTTATTAGTGATATTAAAAAGTAAATCAGTCTTTATGCTGATTTACTTTCTAATAATTTCGTTAGATGATAATGATGTACTTTTTAGATTTTCAAATGAGATCAATTATGAATTGGCTTTCTAAAATGTTAGAAAGCATGGCAAATGCTTTTATTCATCCTGTTAAAAATGATTTACCCCCATCTATTGGAGCTCATGCTTACAGTGGCATTCCTCTAAAAAGGAAAATGCGACGAAGAGTTAGCTAATATCTAATTAATTGGAATTAAATTCTCGTTCTTGCTGTCCCAAATAATATATTTAAAACAATTTGGGAAATCACTTAATTTGAGAACTTTTGATTTTTGCAGTAAATGTATATTTGCTTTATGACAAGCTCTTAAATTGTAATTAGGAATTCTTTCTGATAGATGATGAATGCTGTGGAATGAGATATCAGCTAAAAACCAATTTAACCAATTTGGGATATCTAAGTTACTACTACCAAAAATAGCACCTTCGACAATGTCCCAGTTTTTTGTACTACTTGCATATGCATTTTCGTAATTATGTTGTATAAAAAAGATGCATATGAAAATTGCTGCTGAAAAAGTTAATATTAGGGAATAAAAAGTCAAGAAAAACAACGCACCTAACCATTTACTCATAATTATCCATCCACTTATTACAAAAATATTGTTTGCTATTAGATCAAATAATTCATCAAAATTATCTCCATAATCAGAGAAAGGTGGCTTTATTCTCGATTGAATCTTTAGAAGTTCTGAATAATTCCTTTTTTTAATTTTAATAAAACTTTCTTTCATTAATGATTTTATAAAATTAAAGATAATTATAAGTAAACCTAATCTAGCTTTTATAACCAAATAAAAGAACCCACCGGGTAAAAGCATTAACCAATGTCTACTTATCTTATAAATTATTTGTTCTCTTTTAGTAAGGGCTTTATAGTCTTCCAGGCTTAAAACATCTACCGGACCTTTGTAAATTTCCCAATTCCCATTATTTCTATGGTGGAAGGCATGGTCATTAGCCCAAGGTTTATGAGGTATCCCATTTAATAAACCTAGAAAAAAACCAAATAAGTTATTCAAAGAACGTTTTTCAAATAAGGAATTATGTCCACAATCATGCATTAATGAGAAAGTTCTAGAAGATAAGAGTGTTAGAAGAAAAAGAATGGGAATCAATAAACTCCCTTTTGTAATTTGTAAAAGAGGAGAATATACAATCTTATAGACAAGTAACCATAGAGAAATTATTGGTATAAGAGTAGTTATTAACTGATAAAACGCTTTTAAATTATTCCTTTTAAGAAAAGGCTTTAATATAAAGTCAGATCTCTTGATTTTATTCATATAAATCTTCATTGTCTTTTATTAGGATAGTCCAGTTATAAATAATCGTGGTAATATTTTTAATTTGAAGATATACGAAAACTATAGGTATAACTTCGTTATGGATTCATTTGATTGAAATTTGTTTTAAAGAATTACTCATATCTATTAAAGTTTTTTCTAATGAAATTGGTTCCCAATTAAATATAGAAATAGTTTCTGTAATATCAGCGCCGTAAGATCCTCTATTAACCATTGCAGCCATACTTTTCATCTCTTTATTAAATGGTGCCAGAGAATTTATAACTTTAGTAGGAATAAAGTTTTGGGGCGCTTTTTTATAGCCATTTTTTCTTAAAATATTAGAAATTTCCATAATATTTATCCCTTTAGTAGAAGTCGCAATTATTCTTTTATTATCACTTTGATTTTTTCTAAGAGACTCGACATGTAACTTGGCGACGTCTCTTACATCTACTACAGTAAAAAAAACATCAGGTAGTGCTGGAAATTTGCCATTAATCATTTTCGAAAGAAGTTCTGCCGAAGCACTATCAATATCATCACTCAGGAGTGGACCGAAAACCATTCCAGGATGAATAGTTGTCATTGAAAAAGAATGTTCATTGTCACTATGAATAAAATCCCAGGCAGCTTTCTCTGCAATTGTTTTACTTTTTACATAGGCACCAACATTTTTTGTCGTATCTGTCCAGTCTTTAGGGGAGCATAACTGCTTATTATGGCCATAAGCAATTGCAGCCATTGAAGAAGTTAGAACAATTTTTTTGACTTTAGGTGAGTTTTTCGAAGCATTTAATGCCCTTAAAGTCCCCTCTAGTGCAGGATTAATAAGGAGAGATTCTTGTTTTGGCTCTTCGATAGTAAATGGTGATGCAACATGGAGAACATAATCACAATCAAAGGCTGCCTCATTCCATCCTTCATCATCTAGAAGGTCAAGTTTACAAAATTCCAGCTTATGATTTTCCGAATCTTTCTCAAGAGAGTTTCTTACTTCATCTTCTCTATTTATATTTCTCAGAGATCCTTTGACAACATAGCCTGCTTTTAGGAGCTCATGTATGCAGTGAATAGCAATAAACCCAGAGGCTCCAGTAACTAAAACTTTTTCCAAAATAATATAATTTTATTTCTACTTTTATTATGATTCATCAGTAGGTACAAAAAAACTAAAGGATTTTAATTTATACAGTTTGGAGAATTTTATTCTTCAACAAAAAATTTTAATAATTTAAAAAATTAAAGAGAAATTTTTTAAATATTATTTCTACTACTTTGATGTCTATTATTTCTTCTAGAACGATCTTTTTGCTCCGCCTTATTTACTCTTATTTCTCTACCCATCCACTCGACATCTTGTAAATCATCAATCGCAGTTTTCTCTGAGCTTTCACTAGTCATTTCAACAAAGCCAAAACCTCTTTTTCTTCCTGAATCTCTTTCTAAAGGAATTATACATTTTGTTACTTCACCGTAAGTTTTAAAAAGGTCTTTAAGGTCTTCCTCTTCAGTGTCCCAGGATAAATTTCCAATAAAAATAGTCATAATTTAAAAATATTTTGTAAAAGATGCAATAACGAACCATATTAAATTAATATGAAATATTAACGCTTCCTCATCTTACTATTGTATATAAATAGGTTTAATTTTGGAGTTACCTTATAATTAAAAAATCTTTTATTGATTTTAAATTCTAAAGAATAAATTCTTTGGACATTGTTCTTAATTGATCTAAATTTAATTTATTTAAATAATTTATTATTTCACTAGAACTTTCTCTAGATTTGAGATTTTGGCTTTCGTAAATTAAACTATTTGAGATTAAATCTACTAGATGTTGTTTATCCATGACTTCTTATAATCCATATTTTTATATTAAAAACTAAAAATCTTGAATTCCATACCTTATTACTATTGTTGTTTTTACTATTTTTTTAATTAATGAGACTATTTATCTCTAAAGGTAGTTTCTAAATTACTTTCTTAATTTTATAAATTTTTTAAATCTTGTTCTATTTTTTGCAATCTTTCATTTAATTCTTGCTTTTCTTTTAATAAAGATTTTTTCTTTTGTTGGAGCTCTTTATTAAAAGGTGAATTGAAGTATTTTTGATAAGCCAGAAAAAATACTGCTAAAGCTACTACAATACCAAGTGCTCCAATTATTAATAAAGGGGATGATGGGAAATCGTAAAATGGTACTGAAAGCATTTGTTCCATAAATTTTAATCTTAGCTTTTTTTTGATTTAATTAATATAAGATAAATACCTAATATTGTATTTATCTAGTTTTTGCTTTTGAAAGAATAGTCTTTTCCCATTAAATAAACAAATTTCTTCAAATTATTTTTTTAATAATCCTTCCAGATATAAATATGAGTAATTGTACAGGTGCCAAATAGAGAATGACCAATAATCATGAGTGTAGTAAATGTACTGTTAATGAAGAAAATCGTTAGAGATGAGAATAATAATGAATCTGAATTATGGTTTAATTGGTTGACTAGAAAATTAAATTCTTATGAGGCTTTTAAAGACTTTGCTTCGGGTCAAAATCCTGAAGATGTAGCAGAGAATTTTGTTGCAATTAATAGTTTAGGAATATCAGATATTTTTGATAAATTTGATGAAGAAGATAAAGATGCACTTGATCAATTTCAAAAGTTAACTGAATGTGAATGGCATGTATTCAGAATTCTAAAAAAACAATTAGAGTTTAGAAATAATGTTACTTTTGTAGATTTTAAAAAAAGTAAAAAAGTAAAAAAGTAAAAAAGTAAAAAAGTAAAATCCCTTAAAAGTAAGCTTTATAAAACGCTTTAAATTTTTAGTACGGTTTAATGAACTTCATTGTTCGGTTAAGCCATAAAATTCAGGCTCAATGGTGACCATCTTTTTATTAGGTTATTTATATATATTAAAAATCATGAAAAACTTGATTAGCTCATTCTCTATTCTTAATCTTAAAAAGAATTTGAATAAAAATTTAAAAGAAAATAGTTTGAACAATAAAGATA
>QCVV01000021.1 GCA_003210235.1 Prochlorococcus sp. AG-686-O05
TGACTCTATCTGCAGTAAATTTTTTTAAATATCCAATACCATGGCAATCAGTGCAAGCACCATATGGACTATTAAAAGAAAATAGTCTTGGAGACAACTCTTCAACAATAGATCCATGAATCGGACATGCATAATTCTCTGAATATAGCTTTTCTTTATCTAAATTCGAAGGTAAAGTTTCGCCTTTTTTTGGAACAACTTCTACGATAGTTAGCCCATCTCCTCTTTTAAGACAAGTTTGTAAAGAGTCATTCAATCTTTCCTGAATTCCCTCTCTCGCAATCAATCGATCAACTACAACCTCAATATTGTGTATATGATTTTTGTCTAGTTCAATACTATCTGCAAGTTCTCTTACCTCACCATTAATTCTTACTCGAGCAAAGCCTTCTGCTGCTAGTCCACTAAGTAATTTTGCATGAGTTCCTTTTTTACCTCTTACAACAGGTGCAAGTAATTGATATCTTGTACCTTCGGGCAGCAAAACTATTTGATCTACCATTTCATCAATTGTTTGAGGAGCAATAGGTAAACCACAGTGGTGACAATGAGGTTCTCCGGCTCTCCCAAATAGTAATCTTAAATAATCTTGTATCTCAGTTACAGTTCCAACAGTTGATCGAGGGTTATGACTCGTTGATTTTTGATCTATGGATATAGCTGGAGATAGGCCTTCAATATTATCTACATCAGGTTTATCAACTTGACCTAAAAATTGTCTTGCGTAAGCAGAAAGACTTTCTACATATCTTCTTTGACCTTCAGCAAAAATAGTATCAAAAGCCAAAGAGCTCTTGCCGCTACCGCTCACACCTGTAAAAACAATAAATTTATTTCTTGGAAGAGTTAGATCTATATTTTTTAAATTATGTTGTCGAGCGCCACGGATCTTAATTGAATTTTCTCCATTAATATCTATATTTTTTTTTACCATGCTTAAATCTTAAAATGATTTAAAGAAACTCATTATAGTAGAAATTTTTTAATTTATGCAGCTGCTATGTCTATAAGTGTCGATGCATAATTATTTGCTTCATTAAAACCACCACCTATAAGTTCAATTAACTCATTTTGTCTTTCTTTTTTTGAAATTAATTTAGAAATAGAGGTAAAAGTTATGCCATTAATAACATTCTTCTTTACTTTGAAATGAGTATTTCCAGTTGCTGCTAAAAAAGGCTGATGAGTAATACACAACACCTGCCTTTGCTGTGCAGTCACTTTTATTAAATTAACTAAAGAATGTAATGATTTTCCGCTTAAGCCATTGTCGATTTCATCTAAGAAAAAAGTGTTAGATTTTTTAGAAATACTAGATTTTATAGCTAATAAAAACCTTGACATTTCTCCACCGGAAATAACTTTCGATAATGGAGCTAACTTCTGATCAGGATTAGCAGAAAAAAGAAAGTCTATATTTTCATTACCTTCTGGAGAAGATGTAACTTTTGAGAATTCAATTGAAAAATCTGCGTTTTCTAAACCTAAATTTTTTAAAATAGAAATTACAGAGTCTTGAAGCTGATTAGCCGTTTCCCTTCTTTGTGAAGACTGAATCTCAAAAAGAGTATTTAAATTAGCTTGAGATTTATTGATTTGAATATCCAACTTCTTAATCTCTTCCTCGAATAAATTTGTATCTATAAATGTTTTTAGTTCGTCTTTCTTCAAAATCAATTTTGGAAGTTCTAAAGAAAAAGTTCGCTCTAAATTTTGCAAATAAAATAATCTTTTTTGAATTTCTTCCAAACTAATATCCTCATTCTCAAGTTCTTCCGAATATTTTGTTAAGGCGAAAATTAAATTTTCTATATCATTTTGAATATTTATTAAATTTTCATTTAAGTCCTTAATCTTTGAATCAAATTGAACGACTTTACTTAATTGTTTAATAGATTGAGCGATTAAATGGCTTACTGACGGAGCCTCATTTTTATAATTATTTAAATTATCAAGTGATAATTGTATAGAGTGGTTGATATCAAAATTATTTGAAAGTCGCAATTCCTTCGATTGTAATTCTAAAATTTCATCACCTGAATTTAAATTAGCTTCCTCCAAAATTTTATACATCTCTTTAATTGCAAAATTATTTTCTTCTTTTTTTTTAAATGATTGCATCTTTTCTTCTCTTCTTTTTCTAAGATTCTGAAATTCCTGCCATGTATTCTTAATTTGAAAATTTATCATCTTTAACTTTTTAGGACCTAAATCATCAATTATTGATCTTCTATAATCTTGGTTGTCATATAAAACACTATCAGATTGACCAGCAAAATCTACTAAGAATAAACCTAGCTGCTCCAATAGCTTTTTACTAATAGAAAAGTTATTTACCGTATATTTTGAAATTATTTTATTATTTTTTTTATAAGATTTTCTTCTCACAAAGATTTCTTCTGAAATTTTGTAAAAACCATTTCTCGAGAACCATTCAGTGACTTGGGAAGAATTTAAAAATTTCGCCTCAATTAAACATTCCTCTTTTCCTGGACGTATTAAGTGCTTTAAAGGTATATTAGATCCACCGAATAAAACATTTAAGGAATCCAAAATCAATGATTTTCCTGATCCTGAATCTCCAGTAAAAATATTCAAACCTTTTTCGAAATTAATTTCTATAATTTCTATTAAGGCAATATTTTTTAAAGTTAATTGTATTAACATGATAATTATTTCATACAAAAAAGTTAACTTCTTTTTAAAGAAAATAAAAGGGTTTAAATAAATAAAGTTATGAATGAAGATTATACAGATTTTATTGAAGCGTCAGGATTACTTGAATATGATCCTGAAATAATTTCAAAAATTTATCAAAAAAATCCTAGTCGTCTATTCAAAAGACTTTGGCAAACACTGATTCCAATATTTGTATATATTTTTTCAGTTGGATGGGATAAATTAACTGGACAATTAAAAAAAGAATCACAAGCAAGATTTAGAGCAAAACAACTAACGAATTTATTAGTAGATTTAGGCCCTGCATTCGTTAAGGCAGGGCAAGCTTTATCAACCAGACCAGACATTATTCCTGTTGTTCTTCTTGAAGAGCTGTCTGAACTTCAAGATCAATTACCAGGATTTGATGGAAATAAGGCGATGGAATTAATAGAAGAAGATTTAGACAAAAAAATTGATGAGATTTTTTTAAGCATCGATAAAGAACCTATTTCTGCAGCCTCTTTAGGACAAGTTCATAAAGCTGTCCTCAAAACTAAAGAAATTGTTGCTGTAAAAGTACAAAGACCAGGTTTAAGAGAACAAATCACACTTGATCTATACATAGTTAGGAATATTGCTAATTGGTTAAAAAACAATATTGGACTTATAAGAAGCGATCTTGTAGCTTTAATTGATGAATTAGGAAAGAGAGTTTTTGAAGAAATGGATTATTTAAATGAAGCTAAAAATGCTGAAAAATTTAGAAATTTACATCTCCATAACTCAAAAATTGCTGTGCCAAAAATTTATAAAGAAACTACGTCGCGAAGAGTTTTAACTATGGAATGGATAGATGGGATAAAGCTAACTAATCTTGAGGGCGTTAAAAAATTAGGTATTGATCCTGATGAAATGATTGAAATTGGAGTTCAATGCAGTTTAGAACAATTATTAGAACATGGTTTTTTTCATGCTGACCCACATCCTGGGAATTTATTAGCTTTGGAAGATGGAAGATTATGTTATTTAGACTTCGGAATGATGAGTGAAGTTACTAGAAGCTCTAGATCCGGTTTAATTCAAGCAGTAGTTCATCTTGTAAATAAAAATTTTGATAAATTGTCTCAAGATTTTGTTAAGTTAGGTTTTCTTTCAGAAGAAGTTAATCTTAAACCTATTGTTCCAGCTTTTCAGGATGTATTTGTAAATGCGGTAGAACTTGGTGTATCAAAGATGGATTTTAAAAGTGTAACTGACGACATGTCAGGAGTTATGTATAAATTTCCCTTTCAGTTACCTCCGTATTATGCTCTCATAATTAGATCTTTACTAACTTTAGAAGGAATTGCTTTAAGCGTAGATCCTAACTTTAAAATACTTGGTGCGGCTTATCCCTATTTTGCAAGAAGATTAATGGAAGACCCTGATCCTCAATTAAGAGAAAGTTTAAAAGAAATGCTTTTTGATGACAAACAATTTAAATGGGACAGGTTAGAAGATTTACTTTCTAATGCTGCAAAACAAACTAATCTTGATTTAGAAAAACTTCTTGATGAAGTTATAAATCTCCTATTTTCTCCAAAAGGTGGATTTCTAAGAGATGAAATTATTAATGGTTTGACTAATCAAATAGACTTGATAGGTTTAAATTTATTAAAAAGCGTCAATAATTACCTTCCAAAATCAGTAAAAATAAATATTACTAAAGACAACAATAATGTAAATGATTTAATCTTATCTATTGAACCGTTCAAAAACTTTTTTGAAATCATACAAAAAATACCAGACTATTCTATTGATATATTTTTAAAACGAATACCAAGACTTATAAACGAGCCGTATACAAAAGAAATGAGTTTTAAAATAGTTAAAAAAGTCACAGAAAAAAGTGTAGTCAGGCTTGTAAAAATTGCTGCTGGCACAACAATTTAAATGAAATTTTCAAAAAGTTTAGTTCCTAAGATCTTTTTAATATTGTTTACTAATCAAATTTTTTTTAATGCTCCTAAAGCTCAATCTGCAGAAACAATCAAGATTATATATAGTGTGTTTTCAAGAACAGTAACTGTCGATTCTTTAAAAACTTTCGCTGAAAGCGGTAATTCATCAAAATCATTAAGAAAGATTTTAAATGCAACTGGTTCTTCAGATAATGATATTCGATCAATATTGAATAACAATTTTGAAATACCTATAACTATTGCTAGTAAATTAGTATATTCAGAAATAGGTAATGTCGTTTTAAATAGAATTTCGTCTATACTTCACACCCCTAACACAAATGATAAAAGAACAGGTATGTTAGCGCTAAGATCAAGTGTGATAAAAGGTTTATATACTGGAGACGGGAAAATAAATCTTGTAAGTTTTTTTGAAAGTTATCCAACTAAAACTGTTATTTTAAACGTAAACGCTTTAAGTAAAGTTATGAATAAAGTACAATCAATAACAGAATTATTAGAATTCTTCACTAGCAAGCCCTTAGAAAAAATCAAAAACGAGTAAGAAATTATGTCTATATTAAATAAAGTCAGAGACAGATTTGCCCTTAATTACAGAAAAAAAAGATGGCCAGGATTAATCAATGCATATAAAAAATATCTACCAGTATCCTCCAAAACTCCCATTGTATCCTTAAATGAAGGAAATACTCCTCTTATTTTAAGTAAATCAATTAGTGCTTTAATTGGAAACGGTACTAAAGTTTATTTAAAATATGATGGTCTTAATCCTACTGGTTCTTTCAAAGACAGAGGAATGACAATGGCAATAAGTAAGGCAAAAGAAGAAGGATGTAAAGCAGTAATATGCGCTAGTACAGGAAATACTTCTGCGGCTGCAGCTGCTTATGCTTCAAGGGGTGGTTTAAAGTCTTATGTATTAATTCCAGATGGATATGTAGCTCAAGGAAAACTTGCTCAGGCTTTAATGTATGGAGCAGAGATTATATCTATACAAGGTAATTTTGATAAAGCTTTAGAGATTGTTAGAAAATTGTCTGCCGAATATCCAATAAATCTTGTAAATTCTGTTAATCCTTATCGAATACAAGGTCAAAAAACTGCCGCCTTTGAAATAATAGATGACTTAGGCATTGCTCCTGATTGGCTATGTATACCTATGGGAAATGCGGGGAATATAACAGCTTATTGGTTAGGTTTTAAGGAATATGCAAAAAAAAGAAGAAATTTAAAATTACCAATCATGATGGGATTCCAATCTGAAGGATCTGCACCTTTAGTAAAAAATATTATAGTTCAGGATCCTGAAACGATTGCGACAGCTATTAGAATTGGAAATCCTGTAAATAGAGATAAAGCAAAATTGGTTAAAAAAGAAAGTAAAGGAGATTTCCAATCCGTAACTGATGAAGAAATTATTGAAAGTTATAAATTACTCGCAAAAGAAGGTATTTTTTGTGAACCAGCAAGCGCAGCATCAGTTGCGGGGCTTATTAAAAATAAGAACAGAATAAAAAAAGAATCAACAATAGTTTGTGTTTTGACAGGTAATGGGTTGAAAGATCCAGATTGTGCGATTAAAAATAATGATGCTATTTTCCAGAAAAATGTTGAACCTTCGTTAAAAAACATAACAAAAATCTTGGGCTACTAGCTAGACCAATATTAAAAGTGGTTGTGGAAATAATTCAAAAACCTTAAAAAAATGTTGAATAACTCTTGAAATAACAAAAAAAATGTTGATAATTTTAGAAAAAGGATATATAGATTCAAATTAATCAACATTCAAAATTATTTTTCCACTTTTTTATTTTTGTTAATTTCCAGCTGCAGCAATAAATTTTACCTGTTTTCCACAGTTTCCACGAATACTACTACTACTATATAAATTCTTAAATAGAAAATATATACATTAGAAGAACTGAACATTTAAAAGAAAAATATTTAATTGCAATAATCAAGAAAATGGCTCTAATATATAAATAAAGTTATGAATTTAGATGGAGATTGTTTGTAATCAAAATGAATTTAATTATGCTATTCAATTAGTTAGTAAAGCAGTTGCTTCAAGACCTACACATCCAATTCTTGCAAATTTACTTCTCACTGCCGATCAAGTTACTAAAAAAATTAGTTTAACTGGATTTGATTTGAACTTAGGAATACAAACTTCATTTGATGCGACTGTAAAAAAAAGTGGAGCAATTACCGTTCCATCTAAACTTCTATCTGAAATAGTTAATAAATTACCAAGCGAAACTCCTGTTTCTCTTTATGTTGATGAGAGCTCTGATAATATTTCAATTAAAAGTGATAGGGGTTCTTTTAATATTAAAGGTATTCCATCAGATGACTATCCCAGTCTACCGTTTGTAGAAAGTGGTACATCCTTGAATATTGATCCAAGTTCTTTCTTAAAAGCTTTAAAATTAACTATATTCGCTAGTAGTAGTGATGATTCAAAGCAATTATTGACGGGAGTAAATTTTACATTTAATGTACAATATTTAGAGTCAGCTGCAACTGATGGGCATAGATTGGCTGTTGTTTTGGTTGATAATAAAGAAATTTTTGATGAAAAAGAAGATATTGTTTCTAATAAAGAAAATTTATCAGTTACTATTCCAACAAGATCTTTAAGAGAAATTGAAAAGCTTGTTAGCCTTACAAGTTCTGAAAATTCAATTAAACTTTTTTATGACAAAGGTCAAGTCGTATTTATTTCTTCCAATCAAATAATTACTACTAGAACTCTTGAAGGTTCTTATCCAAATTACTCTCAATTAATACCTGATAACTTTACCAAACTTTTTACATTCAATACAAAAAAAATAATTGAATCACTTGAAAGAATAGCAGTTTTAGCAGATCAACAAAGTAGTGTTGTGAAGATTAAGTTGGAGGAAAAAAATTTGGCATTAGTAAGTGCGGATGCTCAAGATATTGGAAATGCCAGTGAATTAGTTCCTGTATCTTTTGATTTTGATCAATTTGATATAGCTTTTAACGTAAGGTATTTATTAGAAGGTTTAAAAGTTATCTCAAGTGAAAATGTAATCTTTAAATGTAATCTTTCTACTACGCCAGCTGTTCTAGTTCCAGAAGATAATATTAATTCTTTTACATATTTAGTTATGCCTGTTCAAGTTCGTTCTTAAGTTGAAATTACCAAAAGAATTTTTATTAAGTGAATTACTAAGCCATAATGTAAAAGGTAATGCAACTTTAAATTATGGTAATGGTGAAAATGTTTGGATGCATCCACCTGTTCACAGGATTCTAGGTTGGTATTCCCGTCCATCGAATTTCGATCTAAAACGAAATGTATGGAAATTAAACCAAATTAGTCAAATAATAGATAATGATATTTTCGTAAAGGGGGATCCTGCAGTTTCAGATCTTGCTATTTTGAATAGATTCCCTAATTTAATAGAAGCTAGTTTAGTTAATTCAGAAGGCTCAAAGATAGGAGTCATAGCAGATTTTTTATTCGAAATGAAAACAGGCAACATAAAGTTTTATCTAATTTCTCGTTCTAATCCAAGGATACCAGGGTCAAGCAGATGGAAATTAAACATAGAAAATATTGTCGATCAGCAACCTGGTTTAGTTTTTTGTTCTAGTGTTTCTTTAGAGGATTTTCCTTTAATAAAATCAAGTATTAAAAATCAATTTTTAAAAAAAGGAAGGAAAATAATTGATCGCTTTGATGATATGAAAAATACAGCAACAAATAGACTAGAAGATTGGCTTGAAGAAGATGAAGATATAAACCAAAAATCAGAATTTAATCGTAATAGTTTTTATAATGAAAAAGAAGAAGTAAGATCTTTCAGAAATAAAAGAGAAGATGACCCTTGGATTTGACTAATGATAGATTCTTTAAATAACGATATTTACGATGTTAATGAATCACTAAAAGTTGAGAACTTAACTCGTGATGATTATGAAGAGATATGTAAGAGATTAGGAAGAAAACCTAATAGAACAGAATTGGGAATGTTTGGAGTAATGTGGTCTGAGCATTGCTGTTATAGAAATTCAAAACCATTATTAGCTAATTTTCCTACTACTGGAAAAAAGATATTGGTCGGTCCAGGAGAGAATGCGGGAGTTATTGATGTCGGAAACGATCAGAAACTTGTTTTCAAAATAGAAAGTCACAATCATCCTTCAGCAATTGAACCTTTTCAAGGAGCTGCAACAGGAGTGGGCGGTATATTAAGAGATATTTTTACTATGGGTGCGAGACCTATAGCAGTTTTAAATTCTTTACGATTTGGTAATCTTGATAAATCTTCAAACATTTCATTACTTCGCGGAGTAGTTGCGGGGATATCTCATTACGGCAATTGTGTAGGAGTTCCTACTGTTGGTGGAGAAATAGATTTTGATGATAGTTATTCAGGAAATCCTTTAGTTAATGTTATGGCTTTAGGTTTATTAGAAACTGATGAAATTGTTTGTTCAGGAGCAAAAGAAGTAGGTTCTCCTGTTTTATATGTAGGAAACACTACAGGAAAAGATGGAGTAGGAGGTGCGAGTTTTGCTAGCTCGGAATTAACTACTAACTCTTTAGATAATAGACCAGCAGTACAAGTTGGCGATCCATTTACAGAGAAAAGTCTGATTGAAGCTTGTTTAGATGCTTTTAAAACAGGAGATGTACTAGCTGCTCAAGATATGGGGGCTGCGGGATTAACATGTAGTAGTGCTGAAATGGCTGCAAATGGTGGTTTAGGAATTTCGATTAACTTAGATTTAGTTCCTGCAAGAGAAAATGATATGTCTGCTTACCATTACTTGTTATCTGAATCTCAAGAGAGAATGTTGATGGTTGTTAAAGAAGAAAAGTTAAATACACTAATTAATCAATTTAAAAAGTGGGGACTTTTTGCAAATGTTATTGGTCAAGTAATTTCCAAAAGAGAGGTTATTATTTCTCAAAAAAATCAAATAGTTGCTCAAATTCCTACTTCTGCTTTATCTGATGAAACTCCAATTAATATTC
Source organism: Prochlorococcus sp. AG-686-O05 (assembly GCA_003210235.1). GTDB lineage: Bacteria > Cyanobacteriota > Cyanobacteriia > PCC-6307 > Cyanobiaceae > Prochlorococcus_A. The sequence goes on from QCVV01000021.1 coordinate 9,634, forward strand.
ATAATGTTATCAAAGAGCCTCCTAACTATTTATTAAAGAAATGGGAATGGTCAGAAGATAAATTACCAACTATAAGTGAAAATAAAATTTCTTCTTTAAAAGATAAAAAAGATTATTCTTTTTCTGAAATTATTTTAAAACTTTTAGCTAACCCTTCAATTGCTTCTAAAAGTTGGGTGTATCGACAATACGATTATCAAGTACAATCAAATACTGTATTTAAACCAGGAGAGGCAGATGCAGCTTTAATAAGACTCAGAGGGCAAGACGAAAAAAATAAAAATAATAAATTTTCTGGTGTTGCAGCTTCCGTAGATTGCAACAGTAGATGGGTTTTATTAGATCCTTATAGAGGAAGCATTGCAGCAGTTGCAGAATCTGCAAGAAATGTGAGTTGTGTTGGAGCTGAACCAATAGCGATAACAAATAATTTAAATTTCTCATCACCTGATACTGAAATAGGATATTGGCAATTGGCATCAGCATGTGATGGGATTTCTAAGGCTTGTATTGCATTAGAAACTCCTGTTACAGGAGGAAACGTCTCTTTATATAACGAATCAAAAAATAAAAATAATCAAGTAACTCCTATTAATCCTACTCCAGTTATTGGTATGGTTGGAACAATTGAAAATGTAAATAAAGCTATTAGTTCAGGATGGAAAAATATAAATGATCAAATTTGGATAATTGGTTCAAATTCTTCTGAATCATCTATTGCAGCAAGTTCTTATTTAGAGTATTTTCATGGTTTAGTTACGGGAAGACCTCCTAAAATTAATTTAAAAGATGAAAAATATTGTCAAAGCTTTTTAAGAGATGCAATTTCAAAAAATTACATTTCTTCTTCTCATGATGTTAGTGATGGAGGTTTAGCGGTCGCTTTATCTGAATGTTGTATTTTGTCTTCAAAAGGAGCAAACATTCAAATAGAAGAAAACAACACTCGTAAAGACAATATATTGTTTAGTGAGGGAGGGTCAAGAATAATCTTTTCACTTAATAAAGAAGAGGAGTTAAATTTTTTGAAATTCCTTAAAATTAAAAGTAATGATTTTGGTAACAACGTTTACGTAAAAAAAATCGGATTTGTTTCTGAACAATATCTTGATATAACTTTTCAAGATAAAACTATATGCAATTTAAGGGTTGATCAATTATCAGAAAAATTTAATAATAGTATTTCTAGTCATTTTTAATAATGAATAAAAATATTGAAATTTTTAAAATTTACGTAAATTAAATTATGTGCGGAATTGTTGGAATCGTTTCTTCTGATGATGTAAATCAACAAATATATGACAGTCTTTTGCTACTCCAGCATAGAGGTCAAGATTCTACTGGAATAGCTACAATGGAAAATACTGTTTTTCATATACATAAAGCCAAAGGACAAGTAAGTACTGCTTATAGAACAAGAGATATGAGGAATTTAATAGGAAAAATTGGCTTAGGGCACGTTAGATACGCGACAAAAGGTTCAGCAGAAAGTGTTGAAGAAGCACAACCTTTTTATGTTAATGCACCTTATGGAATTGTCTTAATTCATAATGGAAATCTCACTAATACGCGAGACTTAGAAAAACAATTATTTAATATAGATAAACGCCATACAAATTCTTCAAGTGATACTGAAATGTTGTTAAATATATTTGCAACTGAATTACAAGAACAGATTCATAATCAAGATTTACAGCCAGAAATTATCTTCAATGCAGTTGAAACCTTACATAAAAGAGTTCAGGGTTCATATGCTTCAATAGCTTTAATTTCTGGGCAGGGCTTATTAGCTTTTAGAGATCCTTTTGGTATAAGACCTTTAGTTATTGGAAAGAGAATATCTCTAACTACTCAAAAAGAAGAGTGGATGGTAGCAAGCGAGTCTTTAGTTTTAGAAAATAATGATTATCAAGTCGTTAGAGATGTAGAACCTGGTGAGGCAATTTTTATTACTAATAATGGCGAATTTTTTTCAAAGCAATGCTCAAAAAATTCAAGGCTATGTCCTTGTGCATTTGAATATGTCTATTTAGCTAGGCCTGATTCAGTTATGAATGGAATATCAGTTTATAAAGCTCGTTTAAAAATGGGTGATTATTTAGCTGAGACAATTAAGCAAACAATAAATTCTGGGGATGTCGATGTCGTCATGCCTATTCCTGATTCTTCGCGTCCTGCGGCAATGCAAGTTGCAAGGCAATTGGGCATAGAGTACAGAGAAGGATTTTTCAAAAATAGATATGTAGGTAGAACTTTTATAATGCCCGGTCATCAAAAACGTAAACAATCTGTGAGGCAAAAATTGAATGCTATGAGTACAGAATTTAAAAACAAAAATGTATTAATTGTAGATGATTCTATTGTAAGAGGAACAACATCAAAACAAATAGTACAAATGGCAAAAGATGCTGGAGCAAATAAAGTTTTTTTTACTTCAGCAGCACCACCAGTCAGATATCCTCATGTTTACGGAATTAATATGCCTAATAGGGAGGAATTAATAGCTCATGATAGAACAATTATTGAGATAGCAGAAAAGCTTGAAATAGATCATCTTGTTTATCAAAGTGTTGATAACTTGAGAAAATCTATAATTACTGATTCATCTATTCAAGAATTAGAAATGAGTTGTTTTACTGGCTCTTACGTTACGGGAACGGTAAATCAAGAATATTTACAATGGGTGGAAAGTGAATATAATTCTTAATTTATATAATTTTCTAATCGGTAACAATTTTCTAGATATTCATCTTTTTCTAAATCTAAAAAATTTATTTTTAGAATATTCTTGCTAGAGTTTTGTTCTAATTTATTTAAGTTTAATCTTGCAGATTTGTTTTTACTAGTTTCAACATCAATATATTGTTTGCTGGTAAGAACTTTTATAAAATGGTCATCTTTAAGGTGAATTTTCTCATTTACATAACCCAATTTAGAATTATAAGAATCATAAATCTCATCAATTTTTAATTTAAAAAATTTTCCTTTTTTAGAAACTAAATAAAGCGTATCTTTATCTTTGCTTTTGCAACAAGAAACTATTTGTTCTGTAGGCAAAAGATTAACTAATAACATTCCTAACGATTGTTTTGTACTAGGGTTTAAATATTTATTAGATAAATCAAATTTGAAAAGCCTGCCAATAGAAGTTAATATTATTAATTTTTGTTCTTTGCTATAAACAAATGAATCAATAATATTTGTAGAATTTTTTAATTTAGCAATTGAAAATATCCTAGTACTTTTCATCATATCTTCATCAAATAAAACTTTTTTAAATCTTCCATCTGAACTCAAAATGCATAAATAATTTTTTAAATTACTATCAAGATGATGAAAATTTATTATTTTTAGTGGATCTGTATTGCCTAAAACTTTTCTATCCAGTTTGTAGTCAGTATTAATATTTAATTTCCAATTAATCTGAAGAATTTTTCCTGAAGATGTAATTCCAATAATTTTTAAACTTTTATATATTTTGCATATAAACTTTTGGACATTTTTATTATCTATAAATTTATTCTCATGATCTAATAATTTTTTATAGTTACCATAAATTATTTTTTTGAAATAAAATCTACTATCTATTGATATTTTTGTCTCTTTGTTTATAAGATCATCTAATATTTGATTATTTATAGTATCTATTTCCTCTTCTTGATTTACATCTTTTAAGATTTTTGTTTTTCTTTTTACATTAAATTGTTTCTTTAAATTCTTTAATTCTTCAATCAAAGTTTCAAGCAATAATCTTCTGTTACTCAAAAGATTACTAAGATATTTTTTCTTCTCAAGTAATACTTTCATATCAATTTCTATTTGCTTTTTTTCTAAATTTGTTAATTTTTTCAGAGGCATGCCTAAAATTGCATCTGCTTGTTTATTACTTAGTTTAAGTTCGGGCATTAATATTGATTTAGCTTCAGTTGCATTTTCCGAGTTTTGAATGATCTCGATAATATTTTTTATATTTTTATTTGCTATTGAAAAACCTTCCAATATTGCAAGCTTTTCTGATGTTATTTTTAAAAAGTAATTTGTTCTTTTTCTAATTGTTTCTTCCCTAAATTCTAGAAAATAATTTAGATATTTTCGTAGAGTAAGTTGAATAGGTTTACCGTTAACTAAAGCTAAAAATATTGCACCAAAATTAGATTGTAACGCCGTCTTTTTGAATAAATTTGATATTACAATTTCAGAATTTGAATCTTTTTTTAATTCGATTACTATCCTCATCCCGTCTCTGTCACTTTCATCTCTAATATCAGATATCCCATCAATTTTTCCTTGATTTACTAACTCTGCAAGCTTTTCAATCCATCCTGCTTTACTTATTTGATAAGGAAGTTCTGAAATGATAAGTGCATTTCTTTTATGCCTTCCTTTCCCTAAATTAATTTCTTCATTTTTGATTACACCTCTTACTGTTATAGATCCTCTTCCGCGCTGGTAAACTTCTTTCATAGCATCATTGCAAAGTAACTCTCCTCCAGTTGGAAAATCAGGTCCTAATATAATTTTTGACAATTTTAAGTCGCTTATTTCTTTATCATTTATTAGAGCAATTAAAGCATCAACTATCTCACCTAAATTATGTGGAGGAATATTGGTTGCCATACCAACAGCAATTCCTGATGAACCATTTAATAGCAAAAAGGGTAATTGTGCGGGTAATATATCTGGTTCTTGTTGCGAACCGTCAAAATTATTTGAGTAACTTACTGTTTCAGATCCAATCTCTCGAAGAAAACATTCATGTGCTATTGGAGCTAGTCGCGTTTCTGTATATCTCATTGCAGCTGGCGGATCATTATCAACAGATCCAAAATTTCCATGACCATCAAGAGTTGGATATTTCGTAGAAAAATCCTGAACTAATCTAACCAGTGCTTCATAGACTGCTTGATCTCCATGAGGATGATATTTACCTAGTACATCGCCAACAACCCTGGCACATTTTCTGAATGGTCTATCTGGTGTAAGTCCTAGTTCATGCATTGCGAAAAGGATCCTTCTTTGGACTGGTTTCAGACCATCTCTAGCATCAGGTAAAGCACGACCAACTATTACGCTCATTGCGTATTCCAAATAGGAACGTTGCATTTCTTCTTGCAACGATATAGAAGTGAATTTTTCCTTAGTCATTTAATAGGAAATTTACAGTAAGCTTTCATAAACTAAATTAAGATTAATAGGTAAATAAATATTTACCAGTATTAATAATTGGAAAATTATTTAATTTTTGTTTTTGCAATTAACATTTCTTTTTTAAGTTGAGGATTTTCAAAAAGTTTTTCAGTAGAAATCTGTAGTTTTTCACCCCAAAGCTGTTCTTTTCTATAGTCAAAGTCAACATAATTTGGTTCTTTATTTAAAGCTTTTTTTGCGAAAACTATTGCTTTATTAATATCCTTATTTTTTAAACATGAAGCAAGTGCTAATAGTGGCTCTGCGTTTTCCTCTATATAAATAGCTTTTTTAAAAGAGATAATAGAAAGATCAATTTTATTTAATTCAAAATACGCTAAGCCTTTGTTGTTAATTGCCTGCCAAAAGTCAATCTTAATTTTTATTGCTTTATCAAATTCTTCTATGGCTTTTTCATAATTTTTTTCCATTAAGTATATATTTCCTAATTGAAAAATTGCTTTAAAATTTTCAGGGAGGATTTTAATTCCCGATAGTAAAGAACTTTTTGCTTTTTTTATTTTGGATTGTTTAAGGTATATGGTACTTTTTGCAAAATATATTTCACCCATTTTGGGGTTTATTTTCTGAGCATTATTTAGTGATATCAATGCATCATCATATAATTTATTAGCTATTTGTGTTTCAGCAAGAATAGTCCATAATATTTCATTTGTACTGTTAATCTTTATAGCTAATTTTGCTAACTTAAGACTATCCTTTATTTGTCCAAAATATAGTAGTTGATAAGCTTGTTTTCCAATTGATAAACTTTCTTTTTGTAAGCTTTTTGTTTCTGGCAAATAATAATATGGTATTACAGCTTTTAAACTTTCAGAAATAAAAATATTGCTACTAATTATTGAAAAAAATATTATTTTTAAAATAGACTTTTTCATATTCTTATTTATTTTTTAACATTGCTTTTATATTTCTTTTCCACATCCATGGTTTTATTCTTTTTAATGTAGTTCCTTGAAGATTCTC
>QCVV01000022.1 GCA_003210235.1 Prochlorococcus sp. AG-686-O05
TAAGCCATCAACATCACAAGTAAGTCCTCCTCTATTAAAACCATTAATTGTAACTTGAGTTAATTCTCCATTTTTTGCAGAACTTGCAACTTTTTCCCAACTTTGTCTAAGAATTAATGCTCGAGAACTTACTGTCACCATACCATCAGCATTTTGTTCTTTTATTACTAAAACTTCCATTTCTAAACCAATGGGAAATTTTTCTTTGAAATTGGTAATCACTCCTAATCCACATTCTTTTTTTGGCATGAATCCAGGCGCTTTACCAGCAATGTCTATATACAAACCATCGCTTTCTAATGCTATTACTTTCCCCTTAATTGTGTCTCCTGTTGCACCTATCGGCTCATTTTCGTTTAACGCTTCTAAAAAGGCACTCTCGTCAAAATCAAATTCATCAACTTTTCTTTCTATGAGGAAATCTTGATCTTCATGTTGTAAATTTAAAGGTTTTTCTAACTCCCTATAACTTTCATTGTCAAAGTTCATATTATTAGAATTTCTTTCTTTAGCTTCATTTATTGGGGCTTCAATAATTTGAGGCTTTACAGCTTTGAGGTCTGTTTTGATTACTTTTGAGGGACTTTGATTGTCATCAAGTACTTCTTCCTTCTTAATATGAGTATCTTTTTTGCTTATGTGAAGAACCTGAAGAGGCTTCTTTACATTGTTTTTGTCGCCCACAATTTTCTTATTATTTTGGGCACCTTTATCACTAACTCCCTTCATAGGTAAAATAAGAATAATTTAATATTAACTTATTCTAAATGTTAGTACTTACAATTAAAAATAATGAACTTTAAATCAATACCTAGCGAATTTGAGTACTTATCATGGCCTGAAGTAAAAAATATTTCAAAAGATATAAGATCAACAATTATCTGGCCATTTGGAGCGGTAGAACAACATGGCCCTCATTTACCTTTGGCTACAGATAGTATTTTTGCTGATGAGATCATTCGCGAAGTTTTTAAATTAATTCCATCTGACACACCTATAAAAAAACTTCCAACTCAATATATAGGTTTTTCTCCAGAACATAAGGGATTTGATGGAACTATATCTCTTTCTTCGAATTTAATAACCTTATTGATTAAAGAAGTTGGAGTCCAATTAGCGGATATGGGGTTTAAAAGATTGATATTAATAAATGCGCATGGAGGTCAAATTTCATTACTAAATACCGCAGCAAGAGAATTAAGAAGTGTTGCTCCCAAACTTTCAATCTTCCCTTGCTTTTTATGGAGAGGAGTTGATGGGTTAAGTGAACTGTTAACAAATAATGAAATTGAGAATGGATTACATGCATCCTTAGCCGAAACTAGTTTGATGATGGCTTTAAAATCTGAACTTGTGGGAGATGAAAGACCTTGTGAAGGTATTGAAACGCAAATTCCAGATGGTTGGAGTTTGGAGGGAAATGCTCCAACTGCTTGGTTTACAGAAGATATAAGTAAATCTGGAGTTATAGGTGATAGTAAAGGTTCAAATAAAGAGCTAGGAAAAAGTTTGAAGAGCTTATTAGTCAATCACTGGTTTAAATTAATTATGAATCTTATGAAATCAGACTGGCCTAATTCAAGGTAAATAATCGCTATTGATTTAATAATATCGTTTAACAATTGAAACTATTTTCATCATATTTAAATAAACTCACTATAATTGTGTAAAACTTAAGAATATTGAGCTAAAGATTACTGTCATGCAAACACTCGAATCAAATAAAAAAACTAGTGTAGAAAATTCAATTGATGAAAATTCTATTGATTTACCTGACTTTACTACCGATTCTTATAAGGATGCTTACAGTAGAATAAATGCAATAGTTATTGAAGGTGAACAAGAGGCTCATGATAATTACATTTCCTTAGCAACGTTAATTCCTAACGAATTAGAAGAATTAACTAAATTAGCAAAAATGGAGCTAAAGCACAAAAGAGGCTTTACAGCATGTGGAAGAAATCTTGGTGTTGAAGCTGACATGATTTTTGCTAAAGAATTCTTTTCCAAATTACATGGCAATTTTCAAATTGCTTTATCAAATGGCAAGACAACTACATGTCTCTTAATACAAGCAATTTTAATTGAAGCATTTGCTATCTCTGCTTATCACGTTTACATAAGAGTTGCGGATCCTTTTGCGAAAAAAATTACCCAAGGTGTTGTTAAAGATGAATATCTTCATTTAAATTATGGACAAGAATGGCTAAAAGAAAATTTAGCGACTTGTAAAGAAGAGCTGATGGAAGCGAATAAAGTTAATCTTCCATTAATTAAAAAAATGTTAGATCAAGTTGCTGAAGACGCTTCAGTACTAGCTATGGATAGGGAAGAATTAATGGAAGAATTCATGATTGCCTATCAGGATACACTTCTTGAAATAGGTTTGGATAATAGAGAAATTGCAAGAATGGCAATGGCAGCTATCGTTTAATTTATTTATAAATTTAATTAGTCAATTCAAATATAATTTTTACCTATTTAGTTAATAGCTCTGTGCTATTGTTCATATCAATATAAAGATTCCATTAATAAGGTAATTAATGTTTGGGCTAATAGGTCATTCAACTAGTTTTGAAGATGCAAAAAGAAAGGCTTCATTATTGGGCTTTGATCATATTGCCGATGGTGATTTAGATGTTTGGTGTACAGCTCCACCTCAACTGGTTGAAAATGTAGAGGTTAAAAGTGCTACAGGTATATCAATTGAAGGTTCTTATATTGATTCATGTTTCGTTCCTGAAATGCTTTCAAGATTTAAAACGGCAAGAAGAAAAGTATTAAATGCAATGGAATTAGCTCAAAAAAAAGGTATTAATATAACCGCTTTGGGAGGGTTCACTTCTATAATTTTTGAAAATTTTAATCTCCTTCAACATAAGCAGATTAGGAACACATCACTAGAGTGGGAAAGATTTACAACTGGGAATACTCATACTGCGTGGGTTATTTGCAGGCAATTAGAGATCAATGCTCCAAAAATAGGTATTGACCTTAAAAATGCAACAGTTGCTGTAGTTGGTGCTACAGGTGATATAGGCAGTGCTGTTTGCCGATGGTTGATTAATAAAACTGGTATTGGGGAACTTCTTATGGTTGCTAGGCAAAAGGAACCTTTGGATTCTTTGCAAAAGGAATTAGATGGTGGAACTATCAAAACTCTAGAGGAAGCATTACCTGAAGCAGATATTGTTGTATGGGTAGCAAGTATGCCAAAGACCATGGAAATCGATGCTAATAATCTTAAACAGCCATGTTTAATGATTGATGGAGGGTATCCAAAGAATCTAGATGAAAAATTTCAAGGTAATAATATACATGTTGTGAAAGGAGGTATAGTAAGATTCTTCAATGATATAGGTTGGAATATGATGGAACTAGCGGAAATGCAAAATCCTCAGAGAGAAATGTTTGCATGTTTTGCAGAAGCTATGATTTTAGAGTTTGAAAAATGTCATACAAACTTTAGCTGGGGAAGAAATAATATTTCTCTCGAGAAAATGGAGTTTATTGGAGCTGCTTCTGAAAAGCATGGCTTCTCTGCAATTGGCCTAGATAAGCATCCAAAAGTACTAGCGGTTTGAATTATGCCAAGACGTTATCTTCTTGATTTTGAAAAACCTCTTGTAGAGCTTGAGAAGCAAATAGAGCAAATTAGAGAATTAGCAAGAGATTCAGAAGTAGATGTTAGTCAACAGTTATTACAATTAGAAACACTCGCTACAAGAAGAAGAGAGGAAATTTTTAGATCCCTAACTCCTGCTCAGAAAATACAAGTAGCTAGACATCCACAAAGACCAAGTACTTTGGATTTTATTCAAATGTTTTGTGAGGATTGGACTGAATTACATGGAGACAGAAATGGAGGAGATGATATGGCTTTAATTGGAGGTTTAGGTTCGATAAATAATCAATCTGTGCTTTTATTGGGTCATCAGAAAGGAAGAGATACTAAGGAAAATGTAGTTAGAAACTTTGGAATGGCAAAACCGGGTGGATATAGAAAAGCTTTAAGGTTAATGCAGCATGCTGATAGATTCTCTTTACCTATTCTTACTTTTATTGATACTCCTGGTGCATATGCTGGCCTCTCTGCAGAAGAACAAGGTCAAGGAGAAGCCATAGCTCGAAACTTAAGAGAAATGTTTGGTTTTCAAGTACCCATAATTGCTACTATTATAGGTGAAGGTGGGTCTGGAGGAGCTCTTGGAATCGGAGTGGCTGACAGGCTATTGATGTTTGAACATAGTGTTTATACTGTTGCCAGTCCCGAAGCTTGTGCCTCAATTCTTTGGAGAGATGCGGCAAAAGCTTCTGAAGCCGCAACAGCGTTAAAAATCACTGGGAAAGATCTTCTTGAATTAGGTGTAATAGATGAAGTTTTATCAGAACCTGCCGGTGGTAATAATTGGGCCCCAATAGAAGCTGGAAATACCCTAAAAAATGCTATCGAAAAGCATCTTAATGAATTGTTGGAGTTGAGTAAAGAGGAACTTTTAGAACAAAGATATTCAAAATTCAGGGTTTTGGGGAAATTTATTGAATCAAAGAATATTGAAGAAATTGAGGAAGAATTACCTCAACTAACAGAATAAATTGAAACTAGCATTCATTACGGGAGCCACTAAAGGTATTGGGAGAGCTACAGCAGTAACTTTCGCAAATGCTGGTTGGGATTTAATTTTACTCGCAAGAGATTTAGAGATGTTGAAAATGCTAAGAGATGAGCTATCAAATACCGGGTCGACAATTAATCTTGTAAAGTGCGATTTATCAAGTGCAAATCAAATAGATAATTCTGTTAAGGAATCAATAAAAAAATATGGTTGTCCTTCCGTGTTAATAAATAATGCTGGATGTGCTTTCAATGGAAATCTAGTTGAAATGCCTTTAACAAAATGGCAAGAAATAATTCAAATTAACCTCACAAGTGTTTTTCAGATATGTAGTTTAATTGTCCCCCAAATGAGAAAAAATGGTGGCTTGATTATTAATGTTAGCAGTCATGCCTCTTACAATGCTTTTCCTCAGTGGGGCGCTTATTGTGTATCAAAATCTGCTCTGGCTATGTTTACAAAGTGTCTTAGAGAAGAAGAGAGATCTAATTCGATTAGAGCTTGTACAATTACTTTAGGTTCTGTTAATACCCCTCTTTGGGACTCGGAATCAATAAAATCAGATTTCGATAGAACCTCTATGCTTTCTTCAATTAAGGTCTCAAATACAATTTTATATATTGCTGAACAACCAGAATCACAATTAATTGAAGACTTAACTCTTATGCCTTCAGGAGGTGCTTTTTAAACTTAATAATTTAAACTTTAAAAGTTTGTAAAGTGATTTATTAGGGTCTAAATCCTCTTAAAAACATTCAAATGTGATATAGTGTACAAGCAATATACCTTTTAGTAGATACAGTAATTAAGTTTGCAGACTATTTTCTGATAACAAATCTATGACCTCTACATTACCTAACGATAATCTTAAGAGAAATCTTGGCGACCAAATTAGCAATAAATTAGTTTCTGAAATAATTAGGGATCGAATCAAACTTCAAAAAAAAAGATTCCATGCTAACGATAATATTTCTGAGTTCATAAATCCAGGAGAACTTGATATTCTACAAAAGGAGGTAGCTACTAAAGTTAGAGATTTATTAAAATCTTTAGTCATTGATATTGAAAATGATCATAATTCTCAAGAGACTGCTGAAAGAGTTGCAAAAATGTATTTGAGAGAAGTTTTTAAAGGTAGGTATCAAGAAAGACCAAATGTTACAGATTTTCCTAATGCTAAGAAATTAGATGAAATATATACTCTAGGGCCAATAAGTGTTCGTTCTGCTTGTTCTCATCATATGGTTCCTATTATTGGAGATTGCTGGATTGGTATTAAGCCAGGAGATAAAGTTATTGGAATTTCAAAGTTTTCTAGAGTAGCTGATTGGGTCTTTTCTAGACCACATATTCAAGAGGAAGCAGTGATGATTCTTGCTGATGAGATTGAACGATTATGTGAACCAAAAGGTTTAGCAATTCTTGTTAAAGCCAAACATTATTGCATGTGTTGGAGGGGTGTAAAGGAACCTAATACCAGTATGATAAATTCTATAGTCAGGGGAGACTTTAGGCATGATATAAGCCTAAAACAAGAATTTTTTGAGCTGGTAAAACAACAACCGAATGGATTATCTTGTTATTAAATTATCTTAAGATCTGATTATTAATATCTTTTAAATGCAGTAATCAAAAATATATTATTTCTTAATTTTTTTTATAATCTGTTTTGTTTTCTCTAGATCTTTTATTCCTGGAGAGATTTCAATACTACTTGAAATATCAATCCCATCTGGTTTTATATTTTTTAATATCTCGCCAATCCATTCTGAAGAAACGCCTCCAGCAATCCACCAAGGTTTACTGAAACTTAAATCTTCTAAATATTTTTGTTTTATTCTTTTCCCCGAGCCACCATATGTCTCTTTATTCCATGAATCCAAAAGTATTGCATCTATAAAGTTTTCATAAGGTTTAATCTTATCAAGATCTTTTTTATTTTTTATTCTGAAAGCTTTCCATAAGCCAACATTTGGAATCAGTTGTTTTAATTTTTGACAATAATCAATATCCTCATCTCCATGAAGTTGAATTATGTTTTCGTTTGGTTCTCCTAAAAAACTTTTAATAATTGAATCAATAGGAATATCTTTTACAACTGAAACCCTATCAATATTTGGATACAAATCTTTTAACCTTTTGAAGATTTCTTTTTTATTTTCTGGGGAAATATATCTTGGAGATTGATCCACCGAAATGATACCTATTGCATTAGCTCCTAATTTGGCTACTTGAATAGCTTGTTCAACGGACGTTATTCCGCAAATTTTAACTAAAGATTTGGTCTTAAGCATATCTTTATCTTATAGGTAGAATTAATATTATTTGTAAATATAGCGGAGATTTTTTTTGAGGAGTTTGCAAATTTTTAAAATATGGGGAATTCCCTTTAAAGTTCATCCTTACTGGTTTGCAATCCTTTTTTTATTTTCATGGAGTATTTCTAATCAAGTTAATTTAACTTCAGGCGAAATTTACAATATCAAGGAATCTTGGTTAATTGGTTTCTTTACTTCATTTTTTTTATTAAGCACGATTATATTTCATGAGGTCTTCCATACTTTTGTTTGTTTAAATCAAGGGGTAAAAATAAAAAATATTACCTTTTACTTCTTAGGAGCAGTTTTGCAAATAGAAAAGGATTGTCAAACAGCTTTGGGTAATATAAAAATTTCAATTGTTAGGCCTTTATTATGTTTCTCGACGGCATTAATTCTTTTTTTTATAATTAATCCTAGTGAATCCAACGATCAAATATATACAAATATATTGAACAGAGTAGCAATATTAAATCTTTTTCTAGGCTTTTTAAACTTAATTCCTATTGGATCTTTAGATGGAGGTAATTTGTTAAAGAGTACTATTTGGTATTTTTCAGGAAGTAAAAATAAAGGAAGAAATTTTTTAAATAAATTGACTTTAGTATTATCAATTTTAGTTTTTCTTTTAGGAATTATATGTTTATTTAGTTTTAATTTTTACTATGGATTTTTACTTACTTTTTTGGGCTTATTTGGCATTAATTCATCAAAGTCTGAAAATCAATTTTTTAAAATTGAAAATATTTTAAAATTAAGTAAAGTTTCTGACCTTAAATTAAAGCCATTAAGAAAAATAGAATTCAATTCAAATTTGGTGGAGTTAAATAATCTGGTTAAAAGTAAAAAAGATCAACAATATAAATATTTGTTTTTGACTAATAGTGGAAGATGGGATGGCTTTATCGAGGAGAAAATTTTAAAATCTGTTTCAGTAAAAAAATGGGACCGTACTTTTGTTGGGGATTTTAAAAAGTCAATAAAGAAATTTGAGAGTGTAAATTCTAGTACCGAGTTATGGAGAGCCATAGAAAAAATAGAGAAATCTAATGAAGGAATAGTACTTGTACTCAATTCTGCTGATATACCACTAGGAATTATTGACAGAAATAAAATTGGTTATTTTGTGTTTAATAAATTAGGTTTAAATTTACCTTCCAATCTAATCACTAAATTCAATAACAAGGATCAGTATCCACTAGGTATTGAATTACCCAAAATTATAAAATTAATGAGAAAAAAAGGAGAAATTGAATAAATGCAAGTCACAATAATTCTCTAACCTCATCTTTCTCATAGCAAATTTTTTCAATTTTTAGATTTGATTTGGATTCTAAAAAAGAATTCATCAAATATTTAATTATTTCCTCATTAGTAAGATTTAAATTAATCTTTTTGGGAGGCTCTTCTCCAAATAATCTGAACCATAAGTCTCTTGGGGGATTAAGTTGAATCTCCCCATGCTGGAGAAATGCCCCTTTCTTTCTGTATTGGGCGCTTCCTATGCGTTTAAAGCCATATTGATCAACTAAATCAGATACATAGGATGATCCAAAACAGTTTTCTTTAATTATTGATTTTCTTAAAGTTCCTCTTTTTAAACCTAAACCTAATTCATTAAAACTTTTAATTAACCAATTATTTACAAGCTCATAACTGAAGATCTTATAAGAAGGTTTTTTAAATGTTAAGGCGTATGTTATCCCTCCAGAATGAAGAACTGCTCCACCTCCTGAGGGTCTTCTTACGACTTTAATAATGCCATCCTCTAATAGTTTTTCCCAATGAGGTGGAATTACTTTTTGATGATAACCAAGAGATATCCAATCTCCCTCCCAATGATAGAACCTTAATGTAAAAAGAATTTCAACTTTGGAAATAGTTTGTTCTAAAAAATGCAAATCTAGAGCCATTTGTTCAACTCCAGTTAATTTCATTGTTGAAATAATTAAAGCTCGATTATCTATTCTCAAAACTATTTTTTGATTTAGTTACGTAACAGCATTTTGTAATAGTCTATCAATTTTTCACTTTTGGGTAGAGAATATAGAAAATAAATATGTATTTATTATGGAGCCATCTCAATCAATCAATTTAATAATACTTGGTCTTATTGTTGTAATGCATGCAGGGGTATTGGCTTTAAGGCTTGGTATAAGTTTAGCTAGAACATAAAAAACTAATTTTGATTATAAAAAACTTTATGTTATTAATTAAAGAAGACTTTTATTTTTGAGTCTTTTATATAATTCTGAAAAATAATTTGCCTAAACATTACCGTAAAAGTACTTCTACGGACAAAAGATCTTTAGCATCTGCTATAGAGATAAACTATAAAGAACAAGAAGATTTTGTCAGCTCTGTTTTTCTAGGGTTGAAAGTTTGTTTTTCTCTTTTAGCAATAGTGAGTTTAGTGAAAATTGGGTATAGCTCAAAAGTTAGATTAACTAGATTGAGGGAGATTAAAGATTCTTACATATATGAAAAATCAAGGTTTGATGGTTTAAGTCGTAGATTTGATGATTTAATCTCTTTTGAAGGCGAGCAAAGATTTATGAAGGATCAAGATCAAATGATTTCTAGAGACATAATCAGAGTAATATGGCGTAGATAAGTATGATTATAAGGTCATTTAATTATCGAATTTTTTAATTAATTTTTATAGCTAGTGGGAAAGAGTATTAAAGGTTTAGTCCTAATAACAGGAACAACATCAGGAGTAGGATTAAATACCTTAAAACCTTTGTTGAGATTTGGATGGGAAATCATAGCGGTAAATCGTTCAAATAAAAGGGCAGTAGAAATAGCTCAGGATTCCTTAACAGATTCCGAAATAAAAAAAATTCATTTTATAGAAATTGACTTATCTGATTTAGACGATGTAAGAAATGGTTGTAGTGAGATATTAAAAAAATTTGAAAAACCCATTAATTCTATTATTTGTAATGCTGCAGTTTATAAACCAAGATTACGGAAGCCTGAAAGGTCTCCTCAAGGGTTTGAAAATTCTATGGCAGTTAATCATTTTGGTCATTTTCTTTTGATTAATCTTCTTCTGGATAATATTTTGTCGTCTGAGAAAGAAATTGATTTAAATGGTAAAACTACTAAATTCATTCCAAGAATAACAGTATTAGGAACTGTTACGGCAAATTATTCAGAACTAGGTGGAAGAATTCCTATACCTGCTCCAGCTGATCTCGGTAATTTATCTGGATTTAAAAATGGATTTTTATCTCCGATTAGTATGGCAAATGGAAAAAAATTTAAACCAGGGAAAGCCTATAAAGATAGTAAACTTTGCAATATGGTAACAGTACAAGAATTATCAAAAAAATATTCTAAAGAAAGAATAATTATTAATTCTCTTTACCCTGGATGTGTTGCCGATACAAAACTCTTTAGAGATACCCCTTGGCTGTTTAGATTTTTATTCCCAATCTTTCAAAAATTCATAACAAAAGGATATGTAACTCAAAGATTAGCTGGAGAAAGAGTCGCTCAAGTAGCTACTCTTAAAGAATATGCTAAACCTTCAGTTCATTGGAGCTGGGGAAATCGCCAAAAGTTAGGGAGAAAAGCTTTTTCTCAAAAATTGTCTAAGAGAATTATTGATGCAAATATTTCAAGACAAACTTATGAATTAACTAGGAAATTGGTTGGATTAGCTTAAGGAGTTAATCAAATCCTAATAAATCAAAAATTTCCCTATCTTTTAGTGGAGTACCCTCAAGTGGCTCCACTTTATCTAACATGTTTTTAGCGAGAGATAAATATTCATTTTGGCACTCAATTACATCTTCGGTTGGTTCCATTTCGAAAATAGTACACTTTTTAAGTCTCGATCTTCTAATAGCATCTACATCTTTAAAGTGAGCCATGGTTTTTAAACCAGTTCTTTTATTAAACTTATCAATTTGATCTGTATCTTTGGATCTATTCGCTACTACTCCTCCTAACCTGACTTTATAGTTCTTTGCTTTAGCTGCAATTGCAGACACAATTCTATTCATTGCAAATATTGAATCAAAGTCATTAGCCGTGACAATTAGACAGTAATTGGCGTGTTGTAACGGAGCTGCAAAACCTCCGCAAACAACATCCCCTAAGACATCAAAAATAACTACATCAGTATCTTCTAGTAAATGATGCTCTTTTAAGAGCTTTACTGTTTGACCTGTTACGTAACCTCCGCAACCTGTACCTGCGGGAGGCCCCCCACTCTCGACGCACATTACTCCATTAAAGCCTTCAAACATAAAGTCAGTTGGTCTTAATTCCTCACTATGAAAATCGACTTCTTCCAGAATATCAATGACTGTCGGAACCATTTTGTGAGTAAGAGTGAAAGTACTATCATGCTTTGGATCACACCCTATTTGTAAAACCTTTTTACCTAATTTCGAGAATGCTGCTGAAAGGTTGGAAGACGTTGTTGATTTACCTATACCCCCTTTGCCATAAACAGCGATTACTAATGCTCCTTCTTCAATATTAACTTTTGGATCTTGCTTGACTTGAACACTGCCTTCACCATCAAGAGGTTTATTTATTGTACTTGTCATTTAAAGCTAATTAACACAATTAATACCTATATTCTTGCAGGTATATGCTTTTTAAAATGTATTTCTCAACAAATAGTTATTTATCAAGATGAAAGATACAAGATATATGTTTATAACTAGATATTTTGACATCATTATTCTCACCATAAGTCAAAATACTCATGCTTAAATAATAACTTTCTTGTAAGGACTAGCCGAAATATGCTTTTGCATCGTATAGGGTCTCGTCGCTAATTTCAGGAAGACCTTTTGAAAGAGCGTATTTCTCAGTATTTGATTTAACTTTACCTCTTACAAAAAATGGAACTTTTGTAAGTTCTGCTCTTCCAGAGTCTGTCCAAATAACATTCCCTTTCTTTTGAATATCTATATTACTTCTAGTTTGCTGATCTTCTTTATTTTCAGGGCCTTTTGTAGCAGTATGACCAAGATGACTTTGATGGCCATCAACGAATTCAAAGTCATGTTTGAACATATCAATAAGATGTTCTTCAAGACCCATCATTAGCGGATGAACCCAGTCGTCAAAAATTACATTTGCTCCTTCCCATCCCATTTGAGGGCTATATCTTGCTGGAACATCTTGAACATGCATTGGAGTACTAATTACTGAACATGGGATACCAAGTCTTTTTGCGCTGTGTCTTTCCATTTGGGTCCCTAAAACTAATTCGGGGGATGCCTTTTTCATGGCATCTTCGACTTCTAGGTAACTGTTAGTAATTAGTGCTTCTATATTTAAATCCTTAGCTGCAGCTCTTACTTGCCTTGCCATTTCTCTACTGTAAGTTCCCAATCCCACTACCTCAAAACCTAATTCATCTTTGGCAATTTTGGCAGCTGCAATAGCATGGGTACCATCACCAAATATAAAAACCCTTTTTCCCGTCAAGTAATTTGAGTCAACGGACTTTGAATACCATGGAAGTTTTGACTTGTGCTCTAGTTCTTCTTGATTCGTTAATGGAAGGTCGAGTTTTTCATGAACTTCGTTAATAAAATTAATTGTATTTTTTATGCCAATTGGAATGGTAGTGGTATATTCCATTCCACAATTACGTTTAAGCCAATCACAAGAAGTCTCAGCAATCTCGTGATAAAGGCAAATATTAATATCAGCATCAGTTAATCTTGCAATATCATCCGGACTTGAACCGAGTGGGGCGACAACATTAGTATCAATACCTTGCTCTGAAAGTATACGCTGAATTTCGATAACATCATCTCTGCATCTAAATCCTAATAATGTAGGACCTAATATATTTACTTTAGGTCTTCGACCTAAAGACTTCCATCTTTGAGGATCAATCTTGTCAATTTCGTTAGCCTTATCTTTTAAAAGAGTTCTAATTATTTGATAAAAGGTTTCTGAAGCACCCCAGTTTTCTTTTTTGCTATAAGCAGGAAGTTCAAGGTTTACTATTGGGATATCAAAACCCATACCCTTAGCAAGAGCTCCTGGCTGATCTTGTATTAGTTCAGCAGTACAACTTTCACCTACTAAAAGAGTTTTTGGTTTAAATCTTTCAACTGCTTCAGTAATATTCCTTTTAACTAGTTCTGCTGTGTCTCCTCCTAAATCTCTGGCTTGAAATGTTGTGTAAGTTACAGGTGGTCTTTTACCTCTTCTCTCAATCATTGTGAAAAGAAGATCTGCATAAGTATCTCCTTGAGGAGCGTGGAGAACATAATGAATATCTTTCATTGATGATGCAACTCTCATTGCACCTACATGAGGAGGCCCTTCATATGTCCAAAGAGTTAATTCCATAATTTAATGTGTTGCTAATGATTTGGAGGTAAGTATTTGATTCCTTGTTAAAGGCCTTGAAAAGAGCCCAGCCAAGTCTGCCGCCTGATCAATTCCATGTATCGGACTAAACACCATTTCTATAGACCATTTAGTACTAATCCCCTCGGCCTCCAAAGGATTTGCTAAACCCATTCCGCAAACTACTAAGTCAGGGTTGGAAGCTCTTACACGATCAAGCTGTTTCTCTACATGTTGACCTTCAACAATTTTTGTATCATCTGGTAATAAATTAAGCTCCTCTTCCATCAAATCTCTATTTAAGTAAGGTGTTCCAACTTCAATGAGTTCCATTTCACATTCGTTATGTAAAAATCTTGCCAATGAAATTTCAAGCTGTGATTCAGGTAAAAGAAATAATTTTTTTCCTCTTAATATTTCTTTGTGTTTTTCTATTGCCTGCCTAGCTCTCTTAGCTAAAGGAGCAATCACTTCATGAACTTTTAGTTCATTAATTTTAAAGGCAGCTGCAGCAGCTAAAACCCATTTTGTGCTTCCCTCTACACCTAGTGGGAATGGAGCCTGAATTATTTCACAACCACGATGCTTTAGGTCTCTGACCGTATCACTCAAATATGGTTGAGCTAACAGAACCTTTGTATTTTTTCCAATCTTTGGTAATTCAGTTGATTGCCTAGGAGGAAAGCTTTCAACGTTTGTTATCCCAATATTATTGAATATCTTCTTAAATCTATCTTCCACATTATTAGCTAATGTACCAACTAATAATAATTTATCATCATCTGTAGATTCCATTAAGGGAACAAGAGCTTTCAATGCTCCATCTTCGCCTTGGGTAAAGGTGGTTTCGATCCCGCTGCCCGAATAGTTAACGAACCTTACTTGACCCAAAAATCGGGAGTTTAATTTTTCTGCAACGGTTGCGAGGTCAAGTTTAATCACTTCGCTAGGACAAGAACCCACGAGGAAGAGGGTCTTTATTTCAGGTCTTCTAGAAATAAGATCATTGACTACTCTGTCGAGTTCTTCATGAGCATCGGCAAGACCTGCTAGATCTTTCTCTTCAAGAATAGCTGTCCCAAATCTTGGCTCAGCAAAAATCATAACCCCTGCGGCACTCTGAATTAAATGTGCGCATGTTCTCGACCCCACAACCAGAAAAAATGCATCTGGCATCCGTCTGTGTAACCAAACTATTGAAGTAAGGCCACAAAAGACTTCTCTTGGACCAGTTTCTTTATTAAGATCTACTTTACTCATTAAAATACTTAGAGCTTATTCTTCAAGCTTGCATAAACTTTTGGATTTAAGCACTAATTGATAAGTTCTCTTACAAAATGTATACATTTAAAAAACTTATATGAAAGTTTAAAAACTTTAATAAGAATAATTAAATTAATTTATTTACTCTGAAATTTAATTTCTGTAATAGGAACTTCCTTGCCCAATTTTAGATAATTTCCAGACATTCCTGGCAACTTTTATGGCTAATAATCCACCCCTCTCAATCTTTGATTTACCAGGCTTTGCCCCCATTAAAATTGAAACTTCGGAAGTTGTTAGAGGTGCTCCTGTGTTAATAGCTAATTCGGTCAACTCTAGTTTGTCTCTAAGATTTTTAAGATTTAATTGATCTGGTTTCATCTCTCCCAACCAACTAAATGAAGGATCTTTCTGAGATAACTTTTGCATTAAACTTAAGCTCACTAAACCGAGGGTTTGATCAGGACTTAATTCATTTTCAGAGGCAGAAGAATCTGGTTCTTTTTGTTGAGAAGTTACCATAAAATTTCATATCTTTAATTTGAAGTTATCGGTTCGTACGAAGCATGCAAGTTAATTTAATAGAAAAAAAAGAACCCTAATCCGTTATAGTCTCCTGAATGGAACCAACTTCTAGCTTAAATAGAGGAGATCGAAGAAAAGGAAGCTCTCTTGTTACAGGGTCTGAAGTTCAATCTCAGTCCAATGGAGCTAGCTGTTTTATAACAACTGACTCTGAAAAGTCATTAGTTTCAAGACAAGCAAGTCAAGTTGAGCAAATAGAATTAAGGACATATGTTTTTTTAGACTCTTTACAACCTCAGTTAGCTGCATATATGGGGACTGTGAGTAGAGGCTTTTTACCAATACCTGGCGATTCTTGCCTATGGATGGAAGTTTCTCCAGGAATGGCAGTTCATAGGGTTACTGATATAGCTTTAAAGGCAAGTAATGTAAGACTAGGTCAGATGATTGTGGAAAGAGCCTTTGGCTCTTTAGCTCTTTACCATAAGGACCAAAGTACAGTTTTGCATTCAGGAGATGTAGTTTTAGATGCTATTGGGAGTGAAGTGAGGAGAAGAACTAAGCCATCAACTAGTTGGACAGAAGTTATACGTGCAATTACTCCAGATCATGCAGTTTTAATAAATAGGCAAAACAGAAGTGGATCTATGATTCAATCTGGAATGAGCATGTTTATTTTGGAGACTGAACCAGCCGGAT
>QCVV01000023.1 GCA_003210235.1 Prochlorococcus sp. AG-686-O05
AAGTACCAGGTTCTTCAACGTTTCCACCTAATTCAACTATTTTTTCTTTTAATGCTGAAGATTTTTCTTCATCACCCTTAGTTTGAGCAACTGCAAGAGCAAATTCTAGCTTTTCGAGTTGATGACCACCTTCAAAAAAAGATAATTTCTTTTTGATTGGGTTTTTGTTACCTCTGTAAGAAATTTGTGAAGCCATGACAAATAATGCTTTATTAATATTATGCCAACTCGAGGACCCTTTATGCAGCAAAAATATAAGTAATTTTTAAAAATTAAACTTTCAGCTACCAAAAAAAAGTATTTTTAAGTTTAAAACTATGTTTAAGGCAGCAATATTAAAGTTATTAATTTATGTTTATCGCGGATGAAATCTATTTAATTTCATCAAGAACTATTAAAAAGTAAATAAAGAACATATTTTGAATATATACCCAAACCATTAAAATTATTTCTAAAATTATTTCCAAACAGTAGATTTTTAAATGTCAAATATAAATCTAATTTATTATTTAATTGCTGGTAGCGCTTTTGGAGCACTAGCTTTAAAAACAGGCATCCCCGCAGCTCCACTTGCAGGTGCTTTAATTGGTGCAAGTATTTTAAGCATTAGCGGGAAAGTTGAGGCTGCCGCATGGCCAAATGGCACAAGAACTATATTAGAAATAGGCATTGGTACCGTCATTGGAACAAGCTTAACAAAAGACTCATTAGTTGAATTACAAAATTTATGGAAACCTGCAATTTTAATCACATTTACACTAATAATTACCGGCTTAGCGATTGGTTTATGGACTAGTAGATTGCTTAATGTAGATATAATTACGACAATTCTTGGCGCTGCTCCAGGAGGGATAAGTGGTATGAGTTTAGTTGGTACTGAATATGGAGTAGGAGCAGCGGTTGCCACTCTTCATGCCGTTAGATTAGTTACTGTTCTTTTAATTCTGCCATTGGTTGTAAAAATGCTAAATTTATTTGGAATAATAAAATCTTAAATTTATCTAGACATAATCCAAATTAAAGATACTTTTTATATAGACAAATAAAAACTAATGAAAGGGAACAGAAAGATAAAATTCATCATACCTATAATTGCAATATTTGTTCCAGGACTATTATTTACCCCTAAAACAATTGCAGGTTCCTTTGGAGCAGAAATATTTTGTACTATGAGGGATGGTGGGAATGATCATGAAAGCAGTTGGCAAGCAGCTTACAGTTATATTAAAAAACAAAAAGGGGGATTTTTTAAGACCTCTCCAAAGCAGGCCGCTGGGCAAATAATTGAAACAGTTGTAAGAGAACGAGATGAGTTTTCTTATTGCGTTGAATATTTAGATCAACTTCATCCTGATAGAAAGCTGCAATTAGAAAACAACAGAAAAGAAAAAAAGAGAAAGCAAAAAGAACTTTTGCAAGAAAAAGAAAGTAAAGATGATTCAGAAGAGACTTTTGATAGATATAGTTACTAATTTTAAGATTAAAAATAATTATATTTAGTCTGTAAATTAAATATTACTTATTTAGTATAATTACATACAAAAAATATATTTCATTTGAAAAATATACTATACAAGATAACAAAAACTATTGACTTTTACCATAAATCCGTAAATATTGTGTTTAATTAAATAATCTGAATGCATATTAATGATGCTGTCTTTTTAGAAGATTTATGTCCTAAATTCAGATTCAGACAATGGCGAAAATCGATACATAGATTTACTGGGAAAAGTTGCATATATTGTGGAAACCCGTCAGAGTCTATTGACCACATACTTCCTAGAAGTCAGGGAGGATTGAGTACAACCGAAAATTGCGTCCCAGCATGCTTATCATGTAACGGTGACAAATCAGATGATAATGCTTTGTATTGGTATCGAAAACAAAAATTTTATGACCCTAGAAGAGCTATGGCTATTAGAGCATGGTTAGAGGGTGATTTGAGATTAGCTATAAGATTATTACAATGGGCAAACCCTAGCTTTATCAATAAAAAAAATAAAAATTTTGAAGTTTTTGATGATGAATATGATGCCGCTTAACTACCAGACCATACAAGCCTCTGTAGACTGATATTTTCTACATAAAGCTTCTGAATCTTGTGGGGATTCAGGAAATATTAATAATGCACACGATGCGAAAAGTATTACAAATAATTTTTGATAGAATTTATTATCTAGACCAAATTTTGAATTATTTGATTTTTCTTTAACTTGACAATTTGAATTGTCAAAACTAGCTATCTTTAGTTTTACCTCAGGCTGAATCAAAGTCTGCATTTTCCTAAATAATACATATGTACTATATATAATACTTTATGATCGATTTATCAAGCCCACTTACTGCTAAAGATAAATTTCTAATCTTTGGAGGAGGTTTTAGCGGAAAATATTTTGCAAAATCAATCAGGAAACTTGGGTGCATAGCATTATCAAGTTCTCGATCTATAAGTAAGGACCAACATAGTTTTATCTTTAATAGCGAAAATAATTCACTACCTGAAGATTCTATCTTTGAGGGAGTAACTCATATTCTAAGTTGTATACCTCCAGATAAAAATGGTAACGACCCAGTTTTAAAAAAGCTTAAAAATAAAATTAAAAGTTTATCCCCTACATGGGTTGGATACTTATCTACAACTGGAGTTTATGGCAATACCTATGGTGATTGGGTTTATGAAAAAGATGAACCCAATCCTTTTCAAGAAAGAAGTCAAAGGAGATTAAATTGTGAGAAAGAATGGATTACTTCAAATTTGCCAATACAAATTTTCAGATTACCGGGTATTTATGGTCCCGGGAGGTCAACTTTAGAGGCTATTAAGGCAAAAAAAATCAAAGTTATAGATAAGGAAAATCAAGTTTTCTCAAGAGTACATGTCGCTGATATTGCAAATGCAATTATTTATTTAATACAAAATAAAAATAATTTGGATTTTCATCCAATAGTTAACATCGCGGATGACGAGCCTTGCTCACAGATTGAGGTTATACGATATGGCTACCAATTACTTGGATTAGAAATGCCTAAAAAAATATTATTTGAAGAAGCTAAAAAAGATTTATCACCAATAGCCCAATCATTTTGGTTAGAAAATAGAAGAGTATCAAATAAATTACTATGTGAAAAATTAGGTTATAAACTTATTTATAAGAACTACAAAGTAGGCTTAAATAACTGCCTTATTAGAATTTAATTATGAAACTGATATTTTGTATTATGAATTTACAAGCTTTAAATTAAAGCTTTTTTAAAAATTAAAGCAAAAGTTTAATTTTTCACATTTAAAATTTTATTATGAATAATAAAAGTAATAGTATCGAAGATAAATTTAAAATTATCATAAGCGTTGGGGACGAGTCAGGTATCGGACCTGAAATTATTTTGAAAGCTCTTTTTTCAAAAGAAATTCCAAATAATGTTGATTTTATAATTGTTGGTTCAAAAAATAACTTAGAAAAAACTTATAAAAATCTTAAAACGCTAGGAGTCAAAAATATTGTAGATCCTAATAGTTACCAAATATATGATATTGAAATTCCATTTGAAATAAATAAGCAAAAAAAGAGTCATGGGAATGCAAGTTTTTTTTACTTAAAAAAAGCTATTGAACTTGTCCAAGAGTATACAAATGCAGCACTAGTTACTGGACCTATCTGTAAAAAGTCATGGGCCTTAGCAGGCCATAATTATTCTGGGCAAACTGAATTATTAGCAGAATGTTGTCAAGTTGATAGTGTCGGCATGTTATTTACGGCAAAATCTCCAATAACTGGTTGGAGATTTAACACCCTATTAGCAACAACTCACATACCTTTATGCGAGGTCCCAAAAAAATTATCTACAAACCTCATATATACAAAACTAGATTTGTTTGCGAGGTTTTGCAAAACCTATGTAAAAAAACCCCTTCTAAAAGTTGCTGGATTAAACCCTCATGCTGGTGAAGAAGGCTTATTAGGTAGAGAAGAAAAAGATTGGTTAAATAATGCAGTAAATAGCTGGGGTGAACAAAATAAAGAAGTTCAATTATCAGGTCCTATTTCTCCTGATACTTGCTGGAATTCATCTGCAAAAGCTTGGAGAGAGAAAACAGCTCCAACACATGATGGAATTCTTGCTATGTATCATGATCAGGGATTAATTCCAATTAAGGTTATAGCTCTTAATTACTCAGTTAATACAACTATTGGTTTACCTTTCATAAGAACATCTCCCGATCATGGAACTGGATTTGATATTGCAGGCAAGGGTTTAGCACAATCTCAAAGTATGGTTGAAGCAATAAAAGCAGCTTTTGATTTAACTAAAAATTCAAGATTGTTTAACACGCATTAATACTTGTCCAAACTCTACTGGTGTTCCATTTTCAACCAGAATTTCTACAATTTCAGCATTAAACTCCGATTCAATTTCGTTCATTAACTTCATAGCTTCAAGAATACAAATTGTTTGGCCAATTTTAATTTTACTTCCTAAATCTACGAATGGATCCTCTCCTGGAGCCGCAGCTCTATAAAACGTCCCAACCATAGGGGAAGTAATCTCTGTAAGATCTGAGCGCCCTGGAGGGGCTACCTGAGAAACTTCAGTATTACTTGTAGGAGTAATATTATCAGTTGATACTGATTGAGAAGCAGTTATTTGCTTCTCCAAAGAATTGTTTATTGTCGAATTATTAGTTAAATGTTTCTGATCAAACAAATTTCTTTTAATTTCAAGTTTAAAATCTTCCCCTTCTAGAGAAAATTCTTGAATATCGCTTTTAGAAATTTTATCTATCAAGCGATCTAGCTCATCATGATCTAATTTCATAGTCATTAGTTGTCACGTCCAAGATAACTATCATTACGAGTATCAACCTTAATCATTTCTCCTACAGAAATAAATAAAGGAACCATAACTTGAGCACCTGTTTCTAGGATAGCTGGTTTAGTACCCCCACTTGCAGTATCTCCTTTAACTCCAGGATCTGTTTCTGTAACTTTTAAAGTTATAGAGATTGGAAGTTCAACTTCTAAAACTTTATCTTTATAAAAAATCACATTCACCTCCATACCTTCTTTTAAATACTTTGAACCTCTACCAATTTGATCAGAGGAGAGTCTTGTTTCTTCAAAACTTGTCATATTCATAAAAACATAATCTCCTGACTCCACATATGTATGTTGGAGGTTAGACTTTTCAAGGACAGCCTGTTGTACTGATTCTCCAGCTCGAAAAGTTTTTTCGACTACATTACCATTTCGAACTGATTTTAATTTTGTTCGCACAAAAGCAGAACCTTTACCAGGCTTAACATGTAGGAATTCTACTACGCGCCAAACTTGTCCATCTATCTCGATGGTGGTACCTGTGCGAAAATCGTTACTGGAAATCATTCCTGTATTACATACCCAAGGATCATAAACCTGTAAGAGTGCTATGCAAAACTTCTTATCAAATCAGAACAAACATTATTTATTTTTATTTTTAATTTTAATACAAGTTTGCTTCTTAGAACCAACACAAGTATTGGCTGATTTACCTACTGGAAACGCAGTAAAAGATCCCAATGCAATACTCAGAAATGCTCTCCCTATCAAGCAAGTCGAGCTACAAGAAATTCAACATAAATTAGAGGATACAAGTGACCTTGTAAGAGGAGGAAGATGGCCAGCTCTCTCAAAAACTGTTACAAAATGTCAATCTTTACTAAAAAAATATAAGAACCGAATTATTGACGAATTACCAGTTGAAAAACAAAAAATTGCAGAAAATACATTTTTAGATCTTAAAAATGATTTTGATAATCTTCAAGATGAAGCTAAAATTAAAGATAAATACTCATTCATAACAACCAGGAGAGAAGCGCTAGATAAAATTGGGGGATTAGAAGAATATTTTTTACCAAATGAATTTCCTTATTCTATTCCAAGCGAATTTGATGATCTTCCTAGATTACTTGGCAGAGCAAAGGTTAACATTAAAACTTCTAAAGGGGATATGCAAGCAATCATAGATGGATTTAACGCACCCCTCACTGCTGGAGCGTTTATAGACTTATCTTCAAGAAACTTTTATAGTAATTTACCAATAAACAGAGCTGAAGAGTTTTTTGTTCTTCAAACTGGTGATCCCATTGGTGATGAAATTGGATACATAAATCCTGAAACAAATATTGAAAGACATGTTCCTCTAGAGATAAGAGTACCTGACGAGAGCGAAACTTTTTATAATGAAACCTTTGAAGACTTAGGTCTTTATACAGAAACACCAACTCTTCCATTTGCAACACTTGGGACATTAGGATGGTCCCATTCAGCTACAGAAGTTAGTGATGGATCATCTCAGTTTTTCTTCTTTTTATATGAAGCAGAATTAAACCCAGCCGGTCGCAATTTAATTGACGGAAGGAATGCCGCATTTGGCTACGTAATAGAAGGTTTTGAAGTTTTAGAAGAACTTACAAAAGATGACACAATTATTTCAATTGATGTTTTAAATGGATTGGATAAGCTCAAATTAAATGCATAAAGAATTATTAGAGAATATTGGCGAAAAAGAATTAATACAAAGGCTTGCTAGATTTATGCCTAAAAATCAGGTTTCTGATGATTGCGCATTCGTTAAAACTAAGAATAAAAACTTACTGATTAATACTGATTCATTAGTGGAAAATATACATTTTAATGATGACACGATTTCTGCCTTAGACATAGGATGGAAAGCAGTAGCATGCAATGTATCTGACTTAATCTCAAGTGGATGCAGCAATATTATAGGAGTTAATATTGGATTAGTAGTACCATCAAAAACAGATTGGATATGGATTAAAGATTTATACACAGGAATAAATCTAGCTTTGGATCATTTTGGAGGGTTAATTCTTGGAGGGGATTGTTCTGTGGGAAAAGAAAAGGTAATCTCTATTACTGCACTTGGAACACAAGGAGACATAAAATTACGAAGAAATTCATGCAAACCAAAAGAAATTATCTTGACTACAGGGATTCATGGCCTTAGCAAATTAGGATTAATGATAAAAAGTAAAACATTTTTTGATAGTGATATTTCTTTAACACAATCATTAATCGATAGTTCTTTACAAAAGTTTTGCAAACCAAAACTTAACCCTAAATTCCTTAAAAAACTACTAAAAGCTCGTCCTAATAAAAACGTTAAAACAATAGGATGTACTGATAGTAGTGATGGTTTATTTCAAGCATTATTAGATTTAGCAACTGAAAGTAATTGCAAAGCAATTATTGATTATAAAAAAGTTCCTAAACATACAAATTGGCCTAAAGGACATAGATGGGACGAATATTATTATTTTGGGGGCGAAGATTACGAACTAGTTTTTTCTCTCCCAAGAAAATGGGCAAATAATCTCTTATGCGCAGATAATACTATTACAGAAATTGGATATTTTATCGAAGGGAAAGCATCTGTTGAATTTAAAAACTGTGATAACAAAAATTTAATTAAAAGTAAATCTTTTTCTCACTTTTAATTATTCCCATTTTTGAGCTACTATCTCAGCTAAATCTACAACTCTTTGACTATAACCCCACTCATTGTCATACCAAGCAAGAACTTTTACTAGATTATCACCAATAGACATTGTCAAATCACTATCTATGATTGATGACTCATTAGTTCCTGCATAATCACTTGAAACAAGTGGCTCATCACCGTACTTAATAATTCCTTTCATTGAACCCAGAGAAGATTCCTTAAGAGCATTATTAACATCTTCACTAGTAACAGGTTTTGAAGATTCAAAAACGAAATCTACAGCTGAGACATTAGGAGTAGGTACTCTCATGGCAATACCAGTGAGTTTACCTGTCATCTCAGGATAAACCAAAGCAACAGCTTTAGCCGCTCCTGTTGAAGTAGGGACAATATTGGTAGCTGCTGCTCTAGCCCTTCTTAAATCCCTATGACTATTATCTAAAATCCTCTGATCACCAGTATAACTATGAATTGTTGTCATCAAGCCTTTGTTAATTCCAAAAGTTTGATCAAGAACTTTTACTACTGGAGCTAGACAGTTTGTAGTGCAACTAGCGTTGCTCAAAATATCATAATCACTATGTTTATATTGATCAGCATTCACCCCTACTACATAAGTACCAACACCTGATCCTTTACCTGGAGCAGTAAGAATTACTTTCTTAGCACCAACTTCAAGATGCTTACTTGCACCAACATCAGTATTAAAAACACCAGTCGATTCTATAACTAAGTCAACTCCCCAATCTTTCCAAGGCAAATTCATTGGGTTTCTATCTGAGAAACACTTAATTGTTTTGTTATTAATTACAAAAGTATCGTCAGTATATTGAATGTCTACCCCATCCAATTTTCCTAAAACTGAATCATACTTGAGAAGATGGGCGTTAGTTTTAGGGTCTGAAGTTACATTAATACCAACTACCTCAATATTGGTGTAAGCACCTCTACTAAGCCAACAACGCATAAAGTTTCGACCAATTCTGCCAAACCCATTAATAGCAACACGCAAAGTCATAACTAAAAAATTTTCTAATGATTAACCTAAGTTGCTGATCATACAGAATTTTGTGCAATAAAGTAAGTATTTTTTGATTTATTAAGCAAATAATTCTAGTTTTGTATTAATTCGAAAAATAAGAACTAACTGTTTTGTAAAAATTAAATACCAAAATAATTACTTAGAAGTTATCTTGATTTTAGTAAAAGTTGATAATTGAAAACAAAATTACAAAGCAGAGGGCATTTTCATTTCATTGGGATTGGTGGTATTGGAATGTCTGCAATAGCTCTAGCATTAATAAAAAAGGGATGCTCAGTTTCAGGCTCTGATTTGGTAAAAAACAAAGAAACACAAAGATTAAAAGAATTAGGGGCGATAATTTTTAATTCGCAAATAAAAAATAATATTGATTTAGTAATTTCAAAATTTCAAAATCAGAAAATAAATTTTGTCATTAGTTCAGCTATCCAAGAAAATAATGAAGAATTATCTTATTGCAAAAAAAATAATTTTTCAATAAAACATCGTTCAGAAATTCTTGCGATGATAATGAAATCCTACATATCATTATCAATAGCAGGTAGTCATGGGAAAACATCTACAAGTACTTTCCTCTCTACATTATTAGAAGTATGCACCCATAATTCTTCTTCGATAACTGGCGGAATAATTCCAATTTATAAGTCAAATGCCCATATCGAAAATACAAAATTCTTAGTAACAGAAATTGACGAATCTGATGGAACAATCACTAATTACAATTCAGATATTGGAATAATTAATAATATTGATTTCGATCATTGTGACCATTT
Organism: Prochlorococcus sp. AG-686-O05; assembly: GCA_003210235.1. Taxonomy (GTDB): domain Bacteria; phylum Cyanobacteriota; class Cyanobacteriia; order PCC-6307; family Cyanobiaceae; genus Prochlorococcus_A. The sequence goes on from QCVV01000023.1 coordinate 9,319, forward strand.
CTCAGACATTAATGAAGTATTATCCTCATTTAAAAAATTTGCTTCTAATTCCAAAAAGTTATTAATAAATTGCGATTGTGAAATTACCAGAAATAATTTTAATTCAAGTAATCAATGGTCTAATAAAAAAATCAATAATGTTGCTTATTCAATAATTCCAAATGTTATAAATAAAAATAATACTATTGGTGAATATTTTGAGAATGGTAATTTCATTGATTCACTAACTATTCCAGTTCCAGGATTACATAACCTTTCTAATATTACTGCTGCAGTAGCAGCTTCTAGGATGGTTGGAGTTAGTTTCCAAGAGATAAAGAAAAATATTAAATCTTTAGAATTACCAAAAAAAAGATTTGAATTTAGAGGTGAACTTAATCAAAGAATTATCTATGATGACTATGCGCATCATCCTAATGAAATTAAGGCAACAATTAGTTTGGCAAAGTTATTTATAGAAGATAAAAATAATATTAATAAACGAAATGGCAGGTTAGTTGCTATTTTTCAACCTCATAGATTTACAAGAGTAAAAAAATTTATTCATGAATTTGTCAAAGAACTTGCAAAAGCAGATGTTATTTATTTAACAACTATTTTTGGGGCTGGAGAAAAAAATACTGATAATATTGACTCAAAACTCATTGCTGATCTTATTTACAAAAAAAATAAAAATGTACAATATTTTAAAGATAATTATGAAATTAAAAATAAATTCTTCAAATTAACAAAAGAAAATGATTTTATTGTGAATATGGGTGCTGGGGATTGTCATAACCTCTGGTCAATCTTAAATAATAAAAATATTTGAAATAATTAAATCATTCATGAAAAATATTAGTTATGAAGAGAGAATAAACCTTTCAAATTATACGACGATAAAAGTTGGTGGTTTTGCAGAATATTTTTCAAAACCAAATAACGCTGATGAATTTATTAATTTAATAAAATGGTCACATTTAAATAATCAAAATTGCCAAATTATTGGAGCTGGCTCAAATTTACTGATAAATAATATTTTCTTAAAAGGCTTAACTATATGCACCAAAAAAATGCGCTCTATCAAAATTGAATCCCATTCAGGAATTGTAGTAGCAGAAGCTGGTGTCATGCTCCCAACAATGTCAAATATGCTGGCAAGAAAAGGCTTACAAGGGGGTGAATGGGCTGTGGGTATCCCAGGCACAGTAGGAGGTTCTATTTATATGAATGCAGGTTCAACAAAATTATCATTAGCAAATAATCTTTTATCAGTTCAAGTTATTGAATCGGAGTTTAATGCTGAAATTGTAGAAATTCTGGTTGAAAATGGAACACCAGTAGAGTTTGGACAAGTATTAATGCGTGTTAAACAATCTTGAATTTTTAGTTAAATCAAAAGCTGCTTTTATTGCTTCAACCATACTTTGAGATTGTGCTAAACCCTTGCCTGCAATATCAAATCCAGTTCCATGATCGGGAGATGTTCTTATGAAAGGTAAACCAATAGTTGTATTAACTGAGTAATTAAGAGCTATAACCTTAATTGGAATTAATCCCTGATCATGATACATAGCAAGAATTCCATCATGTGTTGGAGCTGTTTTCTCTCTCCAAGCTTTTGCAGATGAATTCCAGCAAGTATCAGGAGAAATAGGACCTGATAATTGAACTTCTTTATTTTGTTCACCCCAGCTATTTACTGCATTATTTAACCAATCTTTTTCTTCTCTACCTAATAAGCCTTCTTCACCAGCATGAGGGTTTAATCCAGCAACTTTTAGAAGGGGTTTTTTTACATAGGTTTTGCAAAACCTCGCAAACAAATCTAGTTTTGTATATATGAGGTTTGTAGATAATTTTTTTGGGACCTCGCATAAAGGTATGTGAGTTGTTGCTAATAGGGTGTTAAATCTCCAACCAGTTATTGGAGATTTTGCCGTAAATAACATGCCGACACTATCAACTTGACAACATTCTGCTAATAATTCAGTTTGCCCAGAATAATTATGGCCTGCTAAGGCCCATGACTTTTTACAGATAGGTCCAGTAACTAGTGCTGCATTTGTATACTCTTGGACAAGTTCAATAGCTTTTTTTAAGTAAAAAAAACTTGCATTCCCATGACTCTTTTTTTGCTTATTTATTTCAAATGGAATTTCAATATCATATATTTGGTAACTATTAGGATCTACAATATTTTTGACTCCTAGCGTTTTAAGATTTTTATAAGTTTTTTCTAAGTTATTTTTTGAACCAACAATTATAAAATCAACATTATTTGGAATTTCTTTTGAAAAAAGAGCTTTCAAAATAATTTCAGGTCCGATACCTGACTCGTCCCCAACGCTTATGATAATTTTAAATTTATCTTCGATACTATTACTTTTATTATTCATAATAAAATTTTAAATGTGAAAAATTAAACTTTTGCTTTAATTTTTAAAAAAGCTTTAATTTAAAGCTTGTAAATTCATAATACAAAATATCAGTTTCATAATTAAATTCTAATAAGGCAGTTATTTAAGCCTACTTTGTAGTTCTTATAAATAAGTTTATAACCTAATTTTTCACATAGTAATTTATTTGATACTCTTCTATTTTCTAACCAAAATGATTGGGCTATTGGTGATAAATCTTTTTTAGCTTCTTCAAATAATATTTTTTTAGGCATTTCTAATCCAAGTAATTGGTAGCCATATCGTATAACCTCAATCTGTGAGCAAGGCTCGTCATCCGCGATGTTAACTATTGGATGAAAATCCAAATTATTTTTATTTTGTATTAAATAAATAATTGCATTTGCAATATCAGCGACATGTACTCTTGAGAAAACTTGATTTTCCTTATCTATAACTTTGATTTTTTTTGCCTTAATAGCCTCTAAAGTTGACCTCCCGGGACCATAAATACCCGGTAATCTGAAAATTTGTATTGGCAAATTTGAAGTAATCCATTCTTTCTCACAATTTAATCTCCTTTGACTTCTTTCTTGAAAAGGATTGGGTTCATCTTTTTCATAAACCCAATCACCATAGGTATTGCCATAAACTCCAGTTGTAGATAAGTATCCAACCCATGTAGGGGATAAACTTTTAATTTTATTTTTAAGCTTTTTTAAAACTGGGTCGTTACCATTTTTATCTGGAGGTATACAACTTAGAATATGAGTTACTCCCTCAAAGATAGAATCTTCAGGTAGTGAATTATTTTCGCTATTAAAGATAAAACTATGTTGGTCCTTACTTATAGATCGAGAACTTGATAATGCTATGCACCCAAGTTTCCTGATTGATTTTGCAAAATATTTTCCGCTAAAACCTCCTCCAAAGATTAGAAATTTATCTTTAGCAGTAAGTGGGCTTGATAAATCGATCATAAAGTATTATATATAGTACATATGTATTATTTAGGAAAATGCAGACTTTGATTCAGCCTGAGGTAAAACTAAAGATAGCTAGTTTTGACAATTCAAATTGTCAAGTTAAAGAAAAATCAAATAATTCAAAATTTGGTCTAGATAATAAATTCTATCAAAAATTATTTGTAATACTTTTCGCATCGTGTGCATTATTAATATTTCCTGAATCCCCACAAGATTCAGAAGCTTTATGTAGAAAATATCAGTCTACAGAGGCTTGTATGGTCTGGTAGTTAAGCGGCATCATATTCATCATCAAAAACTTCAAAATTTTTATTTTTTTTATTGATAAAGCTAGGGTTTGCCCATTGTAATAATCTTATAGCTAATCTCAAATCACCCTCTAACCATGCTCTAATAGCCATAGCTCTTCTAGGGTCATAAAATTTTTGTTTTCGATACCAATACAAAGCATTATCATCTGATTTGTCACCGTTACATGATAAGCATGCTGGGACGCAATTTTCGGTTGTACTCAATCCTCCCTGACTTCTAGGAAGTATGTGGTCAATAGACTCTGACGGGTTTCCACAATATATGCAACTTTTCCCAGTAAATCTATGTATCGATTTTCGCCATTGTCTGAATCTGAATTTAGGACATAAATCTTCTAAAAAGACAGCATCATTAATATGCATTCAGATTATTTAATTAAACACAATATTTACGGATTTATGGTAAAAGTCAATAGTTTTTGTTATCTTGTATAGTATATTTTTCAAATGAAATATATTTTTTGTATGTAATTATACTAAATAAGTAATATTTAATTTACAGACTAAATATAATTATTTTTAATCTTAAAATTAGTAACTATATCTATCAAAAGTCTCTTCTGAATCATCTTTACTTTCTTTTTCTTGCAAAAGTTCTTTTTGCTTTCTCTTTTTTTCTTTTCTGTTGTTTTCTAATTGCAGCTTTCTATCAGGATGAAGTTGATCTAAATATTCAACGCAATAAGAAAACTCATCTCGTTCTCTTACAACTGTTTCAATTATTTGCCCAGCGGCCTGCTTTGGAGAGGTCTTAAAAAATCCCCCTTTTTGTTTTTTAATATAACTGTAAGCTGCTTGCCAACTGCTTTCATGATCATTCCCACCATCCCTCATAGTACAAAATATTTCTGCTCCAAAGGAACCTGCAATTGTTTTAGGGGTAAATAATAGTCCTGGAACAAATATTGCAATTATAGGTATGATGAATTTTATCTTTCTGTTCCCTTTCATTAGTTTTTATTTGTCTATATAAAAAGTATCTTTAATTTGGATTATGTCTAGATAAATTTAAGATTTTATTATTCCAAATAAATTTAGCATTTTTACAACCAATGGCAGAATTAAAAGAACAGTAACTAATCTAACGGCATGAAGAGTGGCAACCGCTGCTCCTACTCCATATTCAGTACCAACTAAACTCATACCACTTATCCCTCCTGGAGCAGCGCCAAGAATTGTCGTAATTATATCTACATTAAGCAATCTACTAGTCCATAAACCAATCGCTAAGCCGGTAATTATTAGTGTAAATGTGATTAAAATTGCAGGTTTCCATAAATTTTGTAATTCAACTAATGAGTCTTTTGTTAAGCTTGTTCCAATGACGGTACCAATGCCTATTTCTAATATAGTTCTTGTGCCATTTGGCCATGCGGCAGCCTCAACTTTCCCGCTAATGCTTAAAATACTTGCACCAATTAAAGCACCTGCAAGTGGAGCTGCGGGGATGCCTGTTTTTAAAGCTAGTGCTCCAAAAGCGCTACCAGCAATTAAATAATAAATTAGATTTATATTTGACATTTAAAAATCTACTGTTTGGAAATAATTTTAGAAATAATTTTAATGGTTTGGGTATATATTCAAAATATGTTCTTTATTTACTTTTTAATAGTTCTTGATGAAATTAAATAGATTTCATCCGCGATAAACATAAATTAATAACTTTAATATTGCTGCCTTAAACATAGTTTTAAACTTAAAAATACTTTTTTTTGGTAGCTGAAAGTTTAATTTTTAAAAATTACTTATATTTTTGCTGCATAAAGGGTCCTCGAGTTGGCATAATATTAATAAAGCATTATTTGTCATGGCTTCACAAATTTCTTACAGAGGTAACAAAAACCCAATCAAAAAGAAATTATCTTTTTTTGAAGGTGGTCATCAACTCGAAAAGCTAGAATTTGCTCTTGCAGTTGCTCAAACTAAGGGTGATGAAGAAAAATCTTCAGCATTAAAAGAAAAAATAGTTGAATTAGGTGGAAACGTTGAAGAACCTGGTACTT
>QCVV01000024.1 GCA_003210235.1 Prochlorococcus sp. AG-686-O05
TTAAGCCAACTCTTGGTTGGTGTGTCTGATGAATTAATACTCCATGAGTCGTATTCAAAAGAATGGGAGATTGATTTGTCTACTAACTATATAAAACCTGCTACGAAGAACTACACGGATTTCCTTTATGATGTCTCCATAAAACTAAGTTCAGTTGAAATAATGTTTGCAATGACTCCTTGCATGCGTTTATATTCTTGGATAGGAAAGAATTTATCGGATATGATTTTAAATAATCCTTATAAAGAATGGATTCTTACTTACTCTAATGAAAGTTTTGATAATCTAGCAAAATCTCTTGAAAAAATAATTGATAATTACCAAGAGCCCTTTGACATTAATCAGGCAAATAATTTATATAAAAAAGCTATGGAACTGGAATTAGACTTTTTTAATGCTTATTCAAATTTCTAATAAATCTAAGAAAGTTTTTTAATTTCACAAAAATTATGTATTCAAATATTGCTCTTTCAATAGGTGGTAGTGACTCAGGAGGAGGCGCGGGTATTCAAGCCGATTTAAGAACTTATATGGCACTTAAAGTACATGGATGTTCTGTAATTACATGTATTACTGCTCAAAATAGTGTAGAAGTGAAATGTGTAGAAGCTGTAAATAAGAATACTTTGACAAGCCAGATTGATACTTTATTTTCAGATTTTGATATCAAATCTTTAAAAACTGGAATGTTGCTAAACGATAATATTATTAATGCAACAGCTTTAAAACTCAATTCTTTTTCTATTCCTAAGATTATTGACCCAGTAATGGTAAGTAGAACTGGTTCTAAATTACTTGAGGATTCTGCAATTAATGCTTATAAAAAATTACTTTTACCAATTGCTGATTTAGTAACTCCAAATATTTTTGAAGCTAATCTTCTATCAAATTTGGAGATTAAGAATGAGGAAGATATAGAGCAATCTGCAAAAAGTATTATTAAACTTGGTGCTAAAGCAGTTCTAATCAAAGGTGGTGGATTGAATGATATGAAAGGGAGGGACTTTTATCTTGATGTCAATGGAGATAAAAAGTGGTTTATTAATAAATTTATTAATACTCAAAATACGCATGGTAGTGGATGTACTTTAAGTGCTGCAATATGTGGGTATCAAGCATTAGGATTTGACCTTATAGAGTCAATTCAAAAATCAAAATTATTTATTGAAAGATCCTTGAAGAAATCTTATCAAATCGGATCAGGCCCAGGCCCCCTTGGACATTACCAATCACTCTGAAAGAATTTATTTTAAAAATATTAAATACAAAGAATAAATTATTAAAAATTTTTTAATTTAAAATCTTATTTTAACTACCTTCTCTTAGTTTGATTTTTCAAAAATAAAATTTCTTCTGTTTCCCAGCCACCCTCTAACCACTCAAGATGTTCTAGCAATAAAGATTCGCTTTCTCCCTTTGTTAAATGACCTAATCTATTTGCAATTCCATCAAATCTTACTTGCATTAACTCTTCAATTTTGATGTTATTCATAATTAAAAAAGATAATTTTTATCTAAATAAACTTGATTGATTGTTAATGTCAATGAAATTATTCTTTTTTTATATTTTTAAATTTGTAATTTGTATTAAATGCAACTATTTTGCAGTCATAGTAATTAAGACTTATTCTCATATATTGAATTTCAAGGTATTTTAAAAAATAAATCAGAAATTTTTTATGAAAAACCAAGAAAAAACAACCTCAAAAACAGTTGTTAATGTCGGTTATTGTGAGAGCACTTCTGAGTGGCTTGATAGGATAATGACTGAACTTGCAGATGAAAGCAAGAATTTTGTGGATCTCTCAGTTATGTGCTCATAATTCAATTATTGAAAGTTAATCGCTTGAGGCCTATTTAAGGCCTTTTTTTGTATTAAATAAACTTATATAAGTTATTTGAAAGGCATATAGTTATAACGTTTTGTCGGTATATCTGGTGACAATAAATATATTTAAAAATAATTATTTAATAGAAGAATTTCTTCACCTATGCAGCCTATCTCAGATTAACTTTATAAGAAATTAGTTAAAGCTTAAAAAAATGAATAAACTTTTTTTTTATAGCTTTATATCCTGGAGCAAAAATCGGTAAAACTGTTTCTATTGAAAGCTTTAAATATTATTCAATTATTTCTAAATAAGCTATCTCTTTTTTTGATATTCTTCTTAATCGTTAATATTTAACTCTAAAATACTTTTGTACTTTTAAAAAATTCTCAAAGTGAAATTATGTATAAGTAGTTCTGAAATTATAAATAAATTTAAATTATCTCTTCATCCTGAAGGCGGATGGTTTAGGGAAATCATAAGGAGTGAAAATCTTGTGACTAGAAATGATGGTCAAAAAAGAAAAAATATAACTAGTATTTATTATCTACTTTGTGAAAATGAAACAAGTAAATGGCATCGAGTAAATTCTTCCGATGAGATATGGATTTATCTTCAAGGGGCACCACTTAATTTATATTTTTTAGATGATAATAATAAAGAATTAAGAAATATAATATTAGATTCAAATAATCCTATTGAAATGATTCCCTCTGGATATTGGCAGGCTGCTAGCAGTGCCGGAGAATTTACACTCACAAGTTGTTGTGTTGGTGCAGGCTTTGAATTCAAGGATTTTGAAATGCTAAGAAATATAGATCCTTCTCTAAGACCAGCCAAGGCTATTAAAGAATTTATTTAATGTTTTAAAATTATCTTATAATCTCATTGAAATGAACCATGATCTTATTAATACAATCGGTATAAAGCAGTCGGCAAGAGAAGAAGCCATTCTTTACGAGGTGAAAGATGTTGAAGGATTAATTGATACTCTTGATAAGGATATTTCGGAATGGTCTGATTTCGATAATTGGGAAAATATACGAGTTCAGCAATGGATTTTTGAGAGAGCTATGGATGTTTATAAACGTAAGAAAATTGATATTAGATGTAATTGTTGTGAATACAATTACATAAGTCAAAGAGACTTAGAGAAAAGTTCAAATAAAAAATGCTATGGGATAAAAAGTGCTTATATGATCGAAAAAGTTTTCCATGAAATTTTACTAGCTGAAGCCAGAAGAGAAAGTGATGGTACATATTCAGCCTAGATTTGTTATAAATTACCCTTTCTAAGATGAATAAATGAAACTAAGCTATTATTTTATCGACTAAATGAAGACTATGGATAATCTTGAGGATGATCTCTCTCAAAAACAAAAAGAATTTGTAGAGTCTTTAGAGAAAGCTTCAAATAAAGATTCATTTGAACAGAAAAATGAATTTAAAGAGGAAACTCCAGAAGTTTTTCATCTTAATTCCCTTATTACAAAAAATATTTATCTTTTTACCAAAGATCCAAACTATAAATTGTTTGCCTGGCTTATGGTTCAGCTATTTATATTTTCATTATTTGTTTTGGTGGCGACATTTATGAAAAATAATCTGGTCCCCTATATTAATTCTCTTTAAAGATTAAGACTGACTTATATTGATTATTTTGTTATTCATAAATTAATATTTTAAATTGGTCATGTGATCAAATCATTCCACTTATGGATCTATATTTACAAATAGTCTCGCTTAATACTAGAATCATTCAAATATAAATAGATATGAAATAGATATGACCCAAGCAAAATTAGAGGGTTTATTAAAAATAGATAATGAATCATATAACCTTTTGCGAGTCCTCACAATGTTCATGAAGTTAGATAATTCTCAAGACGTTCCACTTCAGGCAATGGCAGTTTTTTGGTACGTGGCAACCTATCAAAATTGTACTAAGAAGGATATTGAAAAATACTTTGATATGAGTAAAGCTAGTGCCTCAAGGATGACAGATTACATAAGCAGATATCATAGGCTAGGTAAGGCAGGATTAGGATTAGTTTCTAAAGAACAAGATCCAAAAGATAAAAGAAGAACACTTTTGAAACTTACAAGGAAAGGCAAAGATCTAATTGAAAAGTCTTTTAATACGCTCTATGAGGATATGAAAAGTTTTGAAGCTGAATTTGAAGAATGAATACTTGCAACACTTTTAATTCCATAGCTATTTGGAAACTTTAAAAAAATATATACTGACTCGAAAATTCAAACGACAGGTTATCTCTTTTACCTCAGAGAAAAATAACAACCTGGACGGCACTCCATGTGCTTTCTAAGGAGTTAGAATTGGATTATGCATTGATTCATTACCACCAGCAAAAACAGTAATGGAGGAAGATAGAGAAAAGTTAGAAAAGGTATTTCAACAACTAAATGAAGAAGAAGATACTGTTTTAAAAAAATGGTATCAATCACTTATTCATAAGGCGATATTATTGTTCCCTTTAGTTGCTTTTGGTTTTATATTTTTAAAAGTAAATACTGATAAATCAATACTAGATTTACTCTCTTTTGTCGCAGTAGGCGGTGTATTTGTTTTTGGTGGTATTTTTTTGAATTATCTTTTATTAAAAGGAAGGTAATGGAAGAATATACTCCTATACCTAAAAATAGGTCAAGAACAAAAGTCTTTAACCTATTTAAAGATGTAAGTAATTCTTTTCCGTTTATAGGTGCAATGGAGATTAGTGATAAATGTTTTTATAAGAGAGTTAATAAACCAGTTATGAAAGGGAGCAGGTTAGAAATTTTTGAGGATGCAAGAAAAGAATATAAGAAATTATTAGAAGAGGGATGGTAGAAAACTTCTATATTTAAAGTTACTTATCTGAAATGAATTAGAGGGTTTTAAATTCTTATATAAAAAATTCTCTCCCTCCATTTCAACTTATTTTCTTACCTCTAATAACTAACACGTTGTAATCTAGAACTATAAGTAAAAGAAGAATAAACACTATTTATTTTGAGCTATATGAAATATTAAAAAATTATTTATTGAGATGCTGTTTATTTGCTTTAACAAAAAATACTTTTATCAATTATTTAATTTTTTACTATCTTTTATATATTTTACATTTTCTTAATTATATCAATTACTAATCTATCTATCTACAACTTTCCCTCCATAGCTTGTAGCTATTGTATCTAATAGTTGAAGAACATCATCATCTTTAACATGTTCCCATTTCTTCCAATATTTAAGAAGATCATTTAATTTTGCCCTTGTTTCTTTAGTAAATTCTGAAAGTTCCATAAGTAATACTTTATTGCCATTTCTATTAATCATGCTTCCTTATGATTTCTCTGGCAATAATTGTAATTTTATAAAATTTTAATATTACAAGTGGTTCAAGTAGTAAAGATAATTTTTTTATTCAGTATTTATTTTTTTAGTAATTCTTAAGTATAGATAAGTTCCTATCCCAAGTAAAAATACATCTAAGTAGATATGCCATGTTGGAAAAATTTGATGCAATGGTTCAATTTACATAGCAAAAAAAATATAGTTTTATGACTTTAATATAGATCGGATGTCAGTTTAAAACGGATCAATTATGGATAATAATTTATTCACTTTTTGCCATGTTAAAAGTTAGATATATAAAACTACCTGGTAATCCAATACTTACGATTGAATAACTAATTGCGAGATTATGTATTAAAAAATTGATTTAGCTCTATTAGCTCTTCGTATTGTTTTCTTTAAAATATGATTTTTTATAGAAAGGTCAGAAATTGCATAGAGAGTTAAAAAGAAAACTACCTTTGCAAAAATTGAAATTTGCATAATAAAAAGAATCCTATTTATATAGAACCAAATGGCTATAGATACGCAAGCCCTTAAAGGCTTTAAAATCCTGAAAGACTAATTAATTTATAGTCCAATCCCAACAAGAGGTAATTTACTTTTCGCCGATAATAATTTTTCTATAGATTATCTAAACCAGGAACTATTAATAGAATTATTTTAGTAATTAATACTCTAGATATTTGATGCCTTTCCCCAGTAAAATAGATTTATCAGAAACTCCTCACACACTATTTTCTGATAATTAAGCACCCTTTTCTCTAAATTAGGGTGTTTTTTATTGACATAAAAACTGAAAGTTATAACTGGCACATGTGACAATTAAATTACATGCCTCATCCCCTTCCGCTATAGCAAAATGTATGGCAAAGTTTAAATGTGTGCAGGAGATGTTTTACTAAAACAGTGGAAACAAGGAAACACTTGATTTGGTAGAACCAGAAAAAGGCCTCTAATAAAGGTCTTTTTTTATGCTTTAAAATAAAGTGAATAATTGATTACCATAAAAGTGATTGAAATCACAATAATAAATCTATTAATCAAAAAATATGAAATATGATATTTGATATATAGATTTTCCTACTTTAAAGTCAAATTAAAAATTAGAGCAGTTTATGCTCTGACCATAAAATTTATGAATTTACCAATTGAAAAACAGACTGTTTTAATAACAGGCGCAGGACGAGGATTGGGTTCCGAAATAGCAAAATCATTTCATCGAGAAGGAGCAAAAGTAGTTATCAATTATAGAAACTCATTTGAAAGCGCCAAAAAATTATCGGATTCACTGGGAGAAAATGCAATTTTAATAAGAGGTGATATAAGAGAAAAAGATCAAGTTTCTAAAATGCAAAAGGAATTGGAAAGTCATAATATCAAAGTGGATTCAATAATCCATAATGCAATAAATGACTTTATTTTTAATGGTGATCAAAGAAAAAAAATAGATGCCATAGAGTGGCAGGATTTTCAAAACCAAATCGAAACTACTCAAAAAGGATTTTTAAATCTACTGAATATTTTCACTCCAAATATGAAAAATAATTCTTTTGGAAGGGTAATAACTATTGGAACTAATTTATTTCAAAATCCAGTAATCCCTTATCATGATTACACAGCTGCTAAAGGCGGATTATTATCACTTACAAGAACAGCAGCGATAGATCTTGGCCAATTTAACATAACAGTAAATATGGTCTCAGGAGGATTATTGAAAATAACTGATGCCAGCAAGGGAACTCCGGAAAGTGTTTTTGAATATATTTCTAGTATCACACCTCTAAGGAAAGTTACAACAACAGAGGATTTTTCAGATGCGGTATTATTTTTTGCATCCCCTTGGTCGCGAGCAGTAACTGGTCAAAATTTAATTGTTGATGGTGGATTAGTTTTAAACTAATTACTTTTAAAAAATTAATTCATATTACTTTTTATCTTTCAAAGAGGCAAATTTAATATCAAAAATTACTACTATTCCTAATATTTATAAATAACAATCAAATTGTTATTTAAGATGAAGGTAATATAAAAAAATGTAATTTTTAAAATCCTTTTTAAAACATTCAGGTATCGATTGAAGATTGCTTAATATTAATCTTGAATAAACCTTTCAAAGATAAAAATGGCATATGCAGAAAATGATCTTGATATCTACTACGCAGTTGGTAATACTAATACTCAAAGACAAGAAAGTGAAATCGCATTTATTATTAAAAAACGTAATTCAGCAGGTTGGAAATTAATTTCAACGACTTCAGCGATAGTTGATAATAAAAACCAGTTTTCAAATCTTTATCTTTTTTGGGAAAAGTTAAGTTAGATTTTGACATTAGAAATATAACATTACCTTGGCAAAAGTATTAAGAATCATGCAGTCTTATGCTTTTTATGATTGAAATTATAACTGAGATGACAAAGTCTCACAAATTGATTGTTAGTGCTCCCAAAGAACCCTCTCTACTTGATTCTCAATTCTTCAAGCACTAAAATTCTCATCAATGCCTTTGCATTTATTACAACTATTTAATCTTTAAGCAGAGCATTATTAAATTATTCTATTGGTGGAAATTATCAGAGGAACCCATGGTTAAATTCAAATTTGACATCCTATAGAACTTTTCATGTACTGAATCACTAAATTCATTTTCATTTGAATAATCCAGAAGGTCACGCGGGTCAATATTCTCATCGAACCATTCGTCATATTCAATATGATTTGGTTCAGCAAAATAATTCATATCCAATTAATAGCTATCAAAAAATATCTAAACCGTACATGTAATACAAAATCAAAGATTGATTTCTAGAAATAAACTCTGAGAAATCTAAATTTAGAGACAAATTAAAGGCTTCCTGAATTATTGGTTTTAAATTAATGGTTGAATAATTATTTTTTAATATGGCTTACTATCACGTTCATGGATTGATACCGGATGGAATCTCTCAGGCTGAAGGTTACAAAATGTTTGAGCAATATATTGCTTCCGGTGCACCTATGGATAAATTTGAAGGGTTTGAATTAATTACCAGATTCCATGCTCCTGAAACCGGAGAGGTTTTTGTGACTCTAAAAGCTGATAATCACCTGGCAATATCTGAACATTTCGGAGTATGGAGAGCAAAATTCGACCTTGAGTGGAATATTACTGCTGTTTTAAATGATGAAGAAGTCATTGAAAGAAATAAGCAGGTTGCCTATGCTGTCGCTGCGATGGGATAATTTGATTGATTGACAGTCGATCTATATTAGAGGGATAAAACCATCTTTTTTTATGACTAATAAATTTTATCAATGGTGGAAAAACCATCGAAGAGTAGTTACTCTTGGAGGCTTTTTAATCTTATTAGGTTGGTATGTGTCGCCGGTGATTAAAGAAGCAAAATATAAAAACACATGCATAAGTCTATCGGAAAAAGCTGCTTTAAATAAATTCGAGGGGGATAATATCGGAGAAACACTTTTAAAGGAAACTGGTTTAAGTATTACGGAATTAGCAAAAATAGAAGGTTATAAGAATTGCATAAAATGAAACGCTTACCACTTCCAAAAATGGTGTAATCAAGCACCTGTTTTCAGCAATTAAGTTAAAACCAGAACTATTATCACCAGTAACATAAGCACGTTTAATGCAACTGCTATACGAAATAAAACCCTCCGATCTTTTGCCATTAAATCTTTCAAGTTATTGATTAACTTTTAGCTCTTTTCTTTTTAACCATCTGCAACTAGCGATACCTTATTAAAAGGTGTAATTATTGACAGTCAATATAAAATAAAGGGTAATCAGCTTCTTTTCTTTTTTATGCGAAAATTTAGAAATCTTTTAATCTCAGCAATAACAATTTCATCAGTCCTTCTACCTTTGGAAATTGCTAAAGCTCAAGAAAAGATTGAAGTAATACCTCTTATTCAAAGTACTAAGGGTCTGGGAGGTGAGAAGATTTCTTACCCTAGGCGGAAGCAGGCCGAGCTTAGATTCTTCAAGGTAATTATCCCTGTTGATGCAAAGACTCCAATTCATACACATCCAGCACCAATGGTTGTTCTTCTTGCTCAGGGAGAATTGAAGCATACAAGGGGAGATGTTATAAATTACTTTTCATCAAAACAATCTTTTATAGAGAGCAATAATGGCGATGAACATTTCGTTGAAAATATAGGAAATGAACCTGCAATTCTTTATGTAGTTGCGGCATCTGCTGTCGGAATTCCTACAACTGTTAATAAGTAAAATCTCAATACTTTTGTGATTGACAGTCGATCTACACTAAGGAGCAACAAGCTTCTTTTTTAATGGAAAAGTTATTTATAGTTTGTACCTTCGATTGCTCTTTTCAGTATTATGAGCAGACAGTTAATCAATGGGTAAAAGAACAGGGAGAAGGGATCGTAATAGATTATGAGTTAGTCAAAATTAATGATCATAGGTCTCATTCCTTTTATACAGTTAAAAGTTTAGAAGAGTTTTCAGGGATGTTAGATACTGAATGGGCAAGGGAGTGGGACAAGGCTAATAATTGCAAAGATATTATTTATAAACTTGAGCTGGTTGAATAACTCATATATGCCATAGCAATATTTTAAATTTCGCAGGCGCGGTACGAAGGGTTCTCTTCGCACTTAAGTTTCCAGTAAATCACTTTGATATTTGCTCCATTATCTATATCGTTAATGGTTTTGAAGTATTTAGGAATAATTGTATAAGGAACTCTTTTATCCATCATTTCCCCCTACTTACTACATCTATGTTCTAACTACTGACGTCTATCATTTGTGTGTATTAGTATGTACGGTTAAAGGAAGAATAAGGTACGGGAAGAGGACTGAGTTTCGAGGCTTTTATTTAATTGACATGCGCATTAAGATTAAGAAGATTAAAAATTGATGAACTTAAAAAACATGATAAATAGATTATTCTTTGGTATTGCCGCTTTTGGGTTTCTTTTAACTGGATGTGCTAGTAATAAACAAGAAAATATTTCCAGACTTTCCTTAATACAAGAAAGAGATGAATTAATTTGTGGGGTTAGCGGAAAAATACCTGGTTTTAGCTTTATTGAAAGAGATGGTAACTTCAAAGGATTAGATGTAGATATATGCAAAGCCTTTGCTGCATCAATAATAGGAGATTCAGAAAAAATTCAGTTTAGACCTCTCACTGCTGCTGAACGATTTTTAGCTATCAAAACAGGAGATATTGATTTGTTGTCCAGAAACACTACTTTCACTCTTAGTAGAGATTCTTCCGGGGGAAATGGTCTTACCTTTGCTCCTGTGGTTTTTCATGATGGGCAAGGATTAATGGTTAAAAAGGAAAGTGGTATTGATAGTATTCAAGGACTTGCAAATAAGTCTATATGTGTAGGATCAGGAACAACCACTGAGCAAAATATTAATGACACTTTTGAAAGTCTCTCGCTCCCATATATTCCAATTAAATATCAAGATCTTAATCAGGTAGTAGCTGGATATCTACAAGGTCGATGCCAAGCAATGACCTCTGATCGATCTCAATTAGCGGCAGCTAGATCAGGTTTTAAGAATGCAAAAGATCATATTATTCTTGATGATGTCTTAAGTAAGGAGCCTTTAGCGCCAGCATCAGATGGGTCTGAACAGAAACTTGCAGATGCTATGAGATGGACAGTATTTGCCTTGATTGCTGCTGAAGAGCAAGGAATAACTCAATCAAATATTGATGATAAGGTTCAGCTCGCAAAAAACAATCCACAATTAAAATCATTAAGAAGATTTCTTGGAATTGATGGAGGCCTAGGAGAAAAAATCGGATTAAGAAATGACTTCGTAGTTAAGGTAATAAAAGCCACAGGTAATTATGGTGAAATTTATGATAGAAATCTTGGGAAAAACAGTGATGTCCCCATACCTAGAGGATTAAATGAGATTTATAGTAAAGGTGGTTTACATATCTCTCCGCCATTTAATTAATTGCAGAATATATTAAAGAATGAGCAAAAATAAAAAAATATTTTTTCAAATTGTTTTGATGTTTGCCCTTCTTGGATTTACAGGAATATTAATTAATAATTTAATAATAAATCTTACGAGAACGGACATAGGATTTAAGTTTAATTGGTTAATAAAGCCAGCAAGCTTTTCTTTAGCAGAACATTCGCTGCCCTATAGTCCTTCGGATAGTTATGCATGGGCTCTTTTCATAGGATGGATTAATAGCTTGAAAGTTATTATTTCATCTCTTATTTTGGCTACTTGTATTGGAACGTTAATAGGATTTTTGAGAGTAGGGAAAAATTCATTTTTTAGAATTACTACAGCTGGATTCATAACAATTGTTAGACAGACTCCACTATTAATCCAACTTATGTGTTGGTATTTTGTAGGATTTTTGAGTATAAGAAATAATACTTTTTTGAATATAAGAAATATTCTTAATATCTCAAATAAAGGGATTGAGTTTTTTGGACTTTATTTATCTTCAGAGTTTTCAGCATTGTTATTAGGTCTAAGTATATTTTCAAGTGCGTTTATTGCTGAAGTAATACGAGGAGGAATTCAGTCTGTTCCTCTTGGGCAATGGGAAGCTTATCGAAGTTTAGGTATATCTGAAAAACAAGGATTTTTTAAAATAATAATACCTCAAGCATTACCAGCCTTTATTCCAGGACTTACGAGTCAATATCTAAATCTTGCAAAAAATAGTACACTCGCAATAGCAGTAGGTTATTCAGATATTTATGCAATAAATGATACGATAATAAACCAAACAGGAAGAGCTATAGAGTGCTTCATAATTTTACTTTTCAGTTTTTTAATCCTTAATTTATTAATAACAAAAGTAATGGGAATTATTGATAAATCAATTATGAGATCAAGGATATAAATGATTAATGAATAATTTAAATTCAAATTTAAATACAAATTTATTTAAAAAACTAAAAAGATTTTTATTATCCAAATCAAAATATAATTTTTTAAATTTTATTTGTTTTGTGATTTCGATTTCATTAACTTTTAATTTTTTAACTTGGATTTTTAAATCAAATTGGAAAGTTGTAACATCAAATCTTAATTTATATGCATTTGGGAGCTTTCCAATTAATGAACAATGGAGACCTCTTTTTTGGTTTTTCATTCTCTTATCGATTACTCTTATTACTATTTATGGACCAAAATGGAATTGGCTTCGTAAAAATTTGCTTTTCGGATGGATTGGAACAGTACCGTTAGGAATTTATTTACTGAATGGTGGTTTTGGCTTAGATACTGTAATGACTCGTAATTGGGGTGGATTGACCCTGACAATTCTTATAACTTCTTGTAGTATTCTTTTTTCTTTACCAATTGGAATATTATTAGCTCTTTGCCGAAGAAGCTCAATATTCTTAATTCAAAAATTAAGTTCTTTTTATATTGATGTTATGAGAGCTGTTCCTCTTATCGCCGTACTTTTTTTTGGTCAATTGTTAATACCTTTATTTCTTCCTGTCGGTATAGAAATAGATCGCGTTTGGAGAGCAATAATAGCATTTACTTTATTTGTTTCTGCATACATAGCTGAAGACATTCGGGGCGGATTACAGTCAATACCAAAAAATCAAATAGAGGCTGCGAAAAGTCTTGGCCTAAACAAATTTCAAATCAATATATTCATACTTATTCCACAAGCCTTAAGAGTTGCATTACCAGCTATTACAAATCAGTTGATTGGGCTTTTTCAAAATACATCTTTAATGTCTATTTTAGGTTTAATGGAATTACTTGGGGTAAGTAGAAGTATTCTTGCTAATCCAGAATTTATAGGACAATATATTGAAGTATATATTTGGTTGGCTTCGGTATACTGGCTATTTTGTACGACTATGGCATTAGTTTCAAAAAAACTCGAGCAGAAAATGACAATTAATAAAGGATTTTAATTTTATATTTATGAAGCCAATACTTATCGCTAAAAATCTTACTAAATCTTATGCCAAAGGTATTTTTGCTCTTAATAATGTTTCATTTGAATTAGATCAAGGTAAAGTTCTTGTTGTGATGGGTCCATCGGGATCAGGTAAAAGTACACTTATTAGAACTATTAATGGTCTTGAGACTTTTGATAAAGGTGAATTAAATATTTTAGGTATAAAAATTGGTTCAGATAATGACGAAAGAAAAATTCAAAAAATTAGACGAAGAGTTGGGATGGTTTTCCAGCAATTTAATTTGTTCCCACATTTAACAATCTTAGAAAATATTACACTTGCTCCTATCCAGGTTCAAAAACGTCAACAAAAAGAAGCAGAAGAATATGGAATGTACTTACTGAGTCAAATGGGCATAGAATCACATTCAAAAAAGTATCCAAGTCAGCTTAGTGGAGGAGAACAACAAAGAGTTGCTATTGCTCGATCTCTAGCCTTAAAACCTGAATTATTATTATTTGATGAACCTACCAGTGCTTTGGACCCAGAGCGTATTAATGAAGTCCTTGATGAAATGAGAAGGCTTGCTGATCAAGGTATGACTATGATTGTGGTAACACATGAAATTAAATTTGCGAAGGAAGTGAGTGATCAAGTGTTATTTATTGATTCAGGAAAGATTATAGAAATTTCCTCTCCTGATGTTTTCTTTTCAAATGCAAGCCATGAAAGAAGTAGAAAATTTCTAAATCAAATTAATTGATCCATTTATCAAAGGGGCTATTTAAAAAAAATACAGAAATTAGTTTCAGAAAATAACAATAGAATTTGCGCAGCCAATAAAAGCGGTGCAAGTAGTAAGCGTTTTATTTATTTAGAGAATATTTGGTCAAGGTATTTGGTATATAAGATATTATTCATTTGTTGACTCATAGGAAGATAGGTCAACAGCATTAAAATTTCTTTCTCATCATTTTTAGAAATTACATATTGAGAATCTTGTTTCTTAATCCATAACTTACATTGTGAAAATGAGGGGTAATTTGGCTCATTATCAATAATCCAATCAGCTAGTCCACTAAATAATTCTTTTTTAACTTCTTTATTCAAATCAAAAAAATAATCAATATGATTTCAATACTAAAAATTAAACTCCATCCCTGCGAGTTAATCTTCATTAAAAATACATATAAGTAGTAAGCGTTTCATTAAGGATTAAGTTTTTAATTAGTTTTAA
>QCVV01000025.1 GCA_003210235.1 Prochlorococcus sp. AG-686-O05
TTTAATTATCTAAAAGAAAATTTCGAAAATTCACTAAAAAATTTAAAGCTAAAGAAAATAAATAATCTTGCGATCCATGGAATAAACTTAGAGGAGCATTTAGATTGGGTTCTAAATGGAGAGGGGGGAAAGTTTTTAAAATGGGTAATTAAAAAGGGCTTAGTTGATCAAGTTGGGTTCAGTTCACATGGTAGTTATAAGATTATTGAAAATGCCATTAACTGTGATGTATTTAGTTTTTGCAATCTTCATTTACATTTTTTAGATCAATCAAAAATAAGCCTTGCCCAACTAGCTTTAAAAAAGCATATGGGTGTATTAGCAATATCACCTGCTGATAAGGGTGGAAGATTATATGCTCCAAGCGAAACTTTATTAAAAGCATCTGCACCATACCATCCTTTGGAGCTGGCTTATAGATTTTTACTATCAAAGGGAATCACAACTCTATCTTTGGGAGCTACAAAATTTGAAGATTTTAATATTGCAAAAAAGCTTATAAACTCAAGTCAAAAACTTACATCCTCGGAAATTAGTGCATTAGAAAATATCGAAAATTTTGCAAATGAAGAGTTAAAGTCTTCAAAGTGTGATCAATGCAGATCTTGCCTACCATGTCCAAGTGAAATTCCAATTCCTGAAATACTTCGTTTGAGAAATATATCTATTGGTAATGGCCAATTAGAATTTGCTAAAGAAAGATATAATTTAATAGGGAGGGCAGGCCACTGGTGGGAAGAAAAAGATGCATCTTTTTGCTTAGATTGCAATGAATGTATTCCAAAATGTCCTAGTAAATTAAATATTCCAGCTTTATTAAAAGAAACTCACAACTTATTAAATGAAAAGCCTAAAAAAAGATTATGGGGTTAAAGATTGATTCCATAAATTTTCTAGACTTAACTTCTCTTCATTATTAAGAGGTGAAAAAGACCAACTATTTTCCCAACAATTTTTAGATGGACCATAATTATTATTTTCAATTTTGATATTGTATTTATTTTGAGAATATTCATTGTTAAAAGGTAAATACCAACCTTGGTTAGCTAATTGATCGATAGTAGACCTTTTTTCTAAAGACTTGATCCAATCAGTTAATACTATATTATTAATTTTTGATTTAGTTAGAAGAAAATTCCACATTAAAGGAACCCCTATATTTGGGAAAACCATCGAAAGTCTTGAATCAACCCTCAAATATTTTTCGCATAGTGAAAAGGGGATAATCGCAATAGAGGCATCAGAATTAATTAACCAATTTATTGAATTTTTATCCTCAAAAAACATTGCTTGTTCTTTAAGTTTGCTAAGTGAATCTTTTACATTAATTCTTTTTGAAATTGATATTAATATTCTCGGACTTTGAGGGAATATAATTTTCCCTTTAAACTTCTCATCAAGAAGAAAATCCCAAGAATTACTAGCTTCATAAATTAGATCTTTATTATTTTTTATAATTACTGCATATGGAACTACACCTATAGGAAATAATTTATCACGTTGATATTCTTTAAAACTTTTTAAAAAATCTCTTGATCTATTATCTAATAAATCATTTGAAAATAAATTATTTATATTTTGGAAACTTGCAAAATTAATACTCTTTAGCCATCCATCGTTAATCAAAATAAAGTCTGATTTAGATAATTTTATTTTATTTTTTTCTAATTTAAGCTTACTAAAATTAATATTTTCTTCTTGCCAAATCGCAGGGAAAGTATCTTTTAAAGATTTTGGATAAATCGAACTTTGAAAACCAATTTTAATTTTTTTTAAAGAATTACTACATGAATTCAGAAAGAAAAGGAGTGATAGTTTTCCGTAATTAAGGAATTGCCTTCTTGTAGGATATTTTTTAATCATTTAACAATCATTATTTAAGGAAATTTGACCTAACTCTTTCATTCTTTCAAGATTAACTTGACACCTTGAAACTATTTCTTCATTACTAAAACCCTTAAGAAAAGCAAGAATTGACATCCCCCCAGCACCAACCCCCTCTTTTACGTAACCTTTTTCATAATCACACAATTCTTTGAATTTAGATAATTTAAAATTCAAAGGACTTGCCAATCCTAATAAGTTTACATTGTGTTTTTCAGTTATTAAATCTAATAAATCACCTAATGAATTATCTTTAACCAACCATCCAGTAGTAGCTATATAAACAAAATCAATGAATTCCTGTTTTTCTTTAGAATCAATAAATTCCAAAGCAAGTACAATTAAAGCTAACATTTGACTACCTCCAGATAATACAACAGATTGATTAGCTAATCTTGCTCCAATCAATAGTCCCAGAGAGAATGCTTGAAATGGATCTCCGACTGAAGAAATAACATCTAAAGAATCAAAATTATTTTTAAGATTTGCTTTTAAAAGACCAGCTTTAATTACGTTTGTTTTTAAGGTCCTTGGAGCATTAATCAAACTGCTTCCTATTAAATTATTTACATTTAAGCCAAAAGCTTCCATTACTGCCTGAGCAGTTGTAGTTCCTCCTGGTACAGATTCTGAAATAAATATGGGTTGTTTCGTGGATTTTCCAATTTCTAGTCCTTTTTTGTAAAGACTCAAAACTCTCTCTTTATCCATAGATTTTCCAGTAGTCAAGCATTTAGCTGGGCCTCCTAAATTATTTTCCACAGTTAAATGACTAAAGTAAGGTTTTTCTTTTATTCCTATAGGAACCACTATTGGAATTGCGCATATAAGTTTCCTACATACATAACTTATTAATGCAGGAGTTACTCCTGCATTTAAAAAGGGTAATTTATATTTATGATCTTTCGACGCACCAAAAAGAAGGAACTCAGCATCTGCTAATGCAGTTCTCCTTCTGGCTTTTGAATCGATTCCTGCTGCTGATATACCTTTAATTTGAGATGTTTCTGTTCCTGCGATCACAAGATAGAAAATAAAATTATTAATTTCTTTTTGAAGAGCATCTACCCTTTCAGAAAATAATTTTTGATTTACTTTACTTCCAAATAACTTTATTCCTAAATACGATTTCTGCATTATTCAATTTTATATCAAAGACCTAAATCAACAAATCCATTAATTATTTTTGGAGGATCAGGAATATTTGAATTTAATCTAGGGAAAAGAGAATATGCAAGTATGTGGAGGGTCAAAACGTATACCATTTCTTGAAAAATTATTAATAATATTGCAACTAATTGGATAATTCTGATCGTTGGGGAGAATGGCAAATTAAATAGTTCAATAAATTTATCTATAAGGCCATAACTTGCTCTGGTAATTATTATCCAAAGATTATCCCCAACTAAAGTTGATAATGCAAATACCCTTATAAAAAAACCGAGTGTCCCAAGGATAAAACCTACACACCAACTAAGCCACCAATTTTTTTTCATAAACCAAGACAAGCCTAGCCAAAAAGCTAATATCCCATATGGGAATAAAAATAAAGTTCCTCTAATTGGACCCATAAGTATTATTAACAAAAGAAATTGTATTATGAGACCTTCAAATGCAGTTTGAGTTCCTCTTCTCAGATGCAATAAGATTATAGGAAGAGGTAATATTAATCTCAACAATGCACCTCCAATAGGTAAATAATATAAAGCCATCCAAAGTAATGAAGAGAGAGAGGCTAAATATGCAGGTTCAATGATGTTAAGTGCCTCATTTTTTTTTGAAATTTTCATATGAAATTTTTGTATAAATATTTAATTGCTTTTTATTATTTTATTTTTTGGAACAAAATAACGTTCAATCTTTTCAATTTCAAAATTTACATCAGAATTTCTTAATATAGTTCTTAAATCTTCAGTAGGGTCTTTTGGATCAACATCTTTTAAAATAAAAATAATTTTGTATGATTTAGGCTGAAATATTCTTTTTTGAGAGGTTATATTTTTATCAGAAATTGTTTTGTTATTTTTTGATTTCTTCTCAGAATTTTTTAAAACCTTATTTTTTAAATTATTTTTTAAATTATTTTTTATATCTTCTTTTATTTTTATCACTTCAATATTTTTGCTTTTTTCTGCAGTCTCCCCTGAATTAATAACAATCTTATTCTTTAAATTCTTTTTAACATATTCTTTTATTTTTGTCTCCTCAATATTTTTGTTTTTTTCTGCAGTCCTCACTGACTTAATAACAATCTTATTCTTTAAATTATTTTTAACACCTTCTTTTTTTTTTGTCTCCTCTATATTTTTAAAACTAGACTCAAGAAAATTTCCAATTTTTCCTCCGGAACAAGATTGCAATAAAATTAAAATAATTAAAACAAAAAATTTATTTTTAAAAAAACCCATATTTATTTTTTACTTTTTTTTATTCTTTGAGGTCTTTTTTCTAATTACTTTATTTTTCTTGAAACCAGAGCTCTTTTTATCTTTCATTTTCTCTTCTAATAAAACCAAAGCATTATCAAGTGTAAATTTTTCTATATCAGTCTCTTTAGGCAAAGAAACATTTGTTTTCCCACACTTTATGTATAATCCATATCGTCCATTTAAAATCTGAATTTTATCATTTAGTTCTTTAGGTTTTCCAAAATCCTTTATGACTTCTTGTCCTCCTCTACCTAATTTTGGCATCGCAAGGATTTCTAATGCGCGCTTAAGATCAACCTTAAAAACATCATCTTCTTTTTTTAAAGATCTATTTTCAGAATCATCTTCATTCTTTATCCATTTAATATAAGGACCAAATCTTCCCCTATCTGCCTCAACAATTCCACCTTCGGGATGTTCTCCTAGCAGTTTTGGCAAGCTCAATAGTTCTAGAGCTTCCAATAAAGTCAAGTCATCCGTTTTTAACTCTTTTGGTAAAGAGGCCCTTCTTGGCTTAGCTTTGTCTTCCTCAATACTTCCTAACTGAACGTAAGGTCCATAAGGGCCGAATCTTAAAAATACTTGCTCCCCAGTTTTTGGATCAGTCCCCAGATCTGAAGGACCACTAAGAATTTGATCAACTTTCTTTTTATCTAAATCTCCAGGAGTTATATCCATAGGGAGATTACCTTTTGCCTGTATTTCGTTTCCTGATTCATCTATTTTAACCCCTTCAAGCCATGGTCCATTAGAACCAATTCTGACTACACACGGTAAGTCATCAAAATCAACTTGTCTGTATGCTTTTCCATCAATATCACCTTCAGTTTTCTGAACTTTTACCTCAAGACCATTCTTACCCTTATAAAAAGTTTCTAAATATGGAAGCCACTCAAGATTACCTGAAGAAATTTCGTCCAATGAAGATTCCATTTTTGCAGTAAATGCAGTATCAACTAGATCAGGGAAGTGTTCTTCTAATAATGCCGTAACAGCAAAAGCTGTGAATGTAGGTGACAAGGAGTTTGAAGAATTATTTGCATAGCCCCTATCTACAATTGTTCCAATAATACTTGCATAAGTAGAAGGTCTTCCAATTCCCTCTTTTTCTAAAACTTTGACTAATGCAGCCTCAGTATATCTAGCTGGAGATTTGGTTTCATGATAAGTAGCCTCTTTGCTATCAACTTCTAGAACAGACCCTTTAGTTAAATCAGGAAGAATTACTTCTTGCTGTTCTAATGATGCGCTTGGATCATCACTACCTTCTACATAAGCTCTAAAAAAACCTGCAAAATCTATACTTTTTCCGCTTGACTTAAATAATCCTTCCCCAACTTCTATTTCAGCATTAATCATTGTTAATTTTGCTTCAGCCATTTGACTGGCAACAGTTCTTTTCCAAATTAGTTCATATAAAGAAAGATCTCTTCCTACTAGGTCTGTATCATTTGGGGTTTTAAATACTTCTCCAGCCGGCCGGATAGCTTCATGTGCTTCTTGAGCATTCCTCGCATTTGAATTAAATTGACGAGCTGAGCTTGATAAATATTCTTTCCCATATTTTGAATTTACACATTCTCTCGCGGCTCTAATCGCTTGTTCAGAAAGATGTACTGAATCAGTTCTCATATATGTAATAAAACCTTTCTCATATAAGCCTTGAGCACATCTCATTGTTTCTCTTGCAGATAGTCGAAGTTTTCGATTAGCTTCTTGCTGTAAAGTACTAGTAGTAAATGGTGGAACAGGCTTCCTAATTGTGGGTTTTTTTTCTACTTTTAAGACTTTCCACTTTTCCTTAGATAAAGTTTTGAGAAGACTCTTTGCCCTGACTTCGTTCAAAATTAAAGATTTGTTACCTTTTTTTAAGTTACCCGTCTTTTCATCAAAATCAGAACCGCTGGAGATTTTCTGGCCATCTAGACTAAATAACTTAGATTCAAAAGAAATATTATCTTTAAGCAAAGAGGCTTTTAATCCCCAGTAAGAGGCTTTTTTAAACGCTCTCCTTTCTCTTTCCTTGTTAACAAGCAATCTTACTGAAACAGACTGAACACGACCAGCAGATAGTCTGGGAGCTACTTTTTTCCAAAGTAATGGAGAAAGTTCATATCCAAAAAGCCTATCAAGAATTCTTCTCGTTTCTTGAGCCTGAACTAATTCCATATCAATTTCTCTGGTCTCATCTAGTGCCTTATTAATAGCCTTTTTAGTAATTTCATGAAAAACCATTCGCTTAGTTGGAATTTTTGGTTTAAGAATTTGCATTAAGTGCCAACTTATACTTTCTCCTTCCCTATCTTCATCAGTTGCTAATAGCAATTGAGTAGCATCTTTTAAAGCATTTTTTAAATCCTTAACGACCTTCTTCTTTTCCTTTGGGACAATATAAAGTGGTTCAAAATCTTCTGTAGTGTTCACACCTATCCTTGACCACTTTTCTTTTTTAACCGATGCAGGAATTTCAGCAGCTCCTTTTGGAAGATCTCTTACATGTCCCATAGAAGCTAGAACTTCATAATTAGGAGGCAAAAACCTTCTTATAGTTTTTGCCTTTGTAGGACTTTCAACAATAACAAGTGTGTGATCCAAGGTCTATTTCGATAAAATTAGTGTTTTTTTAATCAATTAGGGCATATTATGATTAATTGAAACTCTTTCAAGCAATATTGCTCGAGATTTTCAAAACTCATACCCACAAATTATAATCAAGTAAGTTTAACTCTTACATCCTTACAATCAAACATTCAATTTAATTAAGTGCCCAACGAAATCTTTACAATTAATTTAAATGCTCAAGCAATTATTCCAGAAGCTTTCATTTTGCTTGGTATTGTTGGGACTCTTCTTGTCGATCTTGCTGGCGAAAAAACTGCATCAAGGTGGGCACCCGTAATTTGTTACATTTCATTAGGCAGTTCTCTTTTAAGTCTAGCTTTACAGTGGAGTAACCCTGTAAACAGTGCATTCCTTGGCTCTTTTAATTCAGATAATTTAGCTATTGCATTTAGATCAATTATTGCACTATCAACTCTAATTTCTTTACTCATTAGTTGGCGTTATACAGAACAGAGTGGAAGTCCAATTGGTGAATTCGCAGCAATAGTCTTATCGGCAACTTTAGGAGCTATGCTTTTGTGTGGATCTACTGACCTTGTTAGTGTATTTATATCTTTAGAGACCTTATCAGTAGCTAGTTATTGTCTTTCTGGTTATCTCAAGAGAGATCCTAGGAGTTCAGAGGCAGCTTTAAAATATCTCCTTGTTGGCTCAGCTGCTGCTGCTGTTTATTTATACGGCTCCTCATTCCTTTATGGTCTTAGTGGTTCCACAAACCTATCAACAATTGGGGTGGAGATAATAAATAAACCATCATTTATTACATCCTTATCACTAGTTTTTGTCTTATCAACTGTTGCTTTTAAGATTGCTGCAGTTCCTTTTCATCAATGGACACCTGATGTTTATGAAGGATCCCCCACACCTGTGGTAGCTTTTTTATCTGTAGGATCTAAGACTGCGGGATTTGCTTTTGCAATAAGAATTTTAAGCACTACTTTTTCCTCTTTCGATGAACAATGGAAATTATTATTTACAATTTTAGCCATCTTGAGTATGGCCCTTGGAAATATTGTTGCATTGGCTCAAACCTCAATGAAAAGAATGTTGGCTTACAGTTCAATTGGTCAAGCCGGATTTGTAATGATTGGCATAGTATCTGGAACACAAGATGGACTATCATCAGCTGTTTTATATTTAGCTGCTTATTTATTTATGAATCTAGGGGCTTTTTCATGCGTAATACTTTTTTCACTCCGAACTGGATCAGATAGAATTGCAGACTATTCAGGTCTTTATCAAAAGGATCCCTTAATTACTTTAGGTCTAAGCCTATGTCTTCTTTCTCTTGGTGGGCTGCCGCCTATGTTGGGTTTTTTCGGAAAAATATATTTGTTTTTTGCAGGTTGGGCTAACCATCAATACCTTTTAGTAGTAGTTGGATTAGTAACTTCTGTAATTTCAATTTATTATTACATCTCGGTTATAAAAATGATGGTAGTAAAAGAACCCCAAGAAGCTTCTGAAATAGTTAAATCTTATCCTGAAATCAAATGGGATATTATTGGATTACCTCCTCTTAGAGTTGCATTATATACTTGCATAGCTGTTACAGCTTTAGGAGGAATACTTTCTAACCCTCTTTTCAAATTAGCTAATTCAGCAGTATCAGAAACTCCTTTTTTACAGGATATAGTAGCTATGACAAATAATATGCTTTAAAAGAATATTCATAAATGACTAAAAAAGTTGCGACCTTAGAAAAAGTATCAAAAATGTATGGCAAAGATGAACTTATCGTTAAAGCCTTAGATAATGTGAATTTAGAAATTTATAAAGGGGACTATTTGGCTGTTATGGGCGCTAGTGGTTCAGGTAAAAGTACTGCAATGAACATTATTGGATGTCTAGACAGACCATCTCAAGGTGTTTATAAATTAAATGGAACTCCTGTTGAAAATTTATCTGATGATGAATTAGCTGAGTTAAGAAACCAAAAATTAGGATTCGTTTTCCAACAATTCCACCTTCTCTCAGACGCTACAGCACTAGAAAATGTTCTTTTACCAATGATTTATGCAGGGGTAGATCCTGTAGAAAGAGAAAAAAGAGCAAAAAATGCATTAGACAAAGTTGGACTTTCTGAGAGAGTTAATAATCGTCCTAATCAATTATCAGGAGGGCAACAACAACGTGTAGCTATTGCAAGAGCAATCATCAATAATCCTGCAATTTTATTAGCCGATGAACCCACTGGGGCCTTAGATTCAAAGACGACAGATGATGTATTAGACCTTTTTGATAAACTTCATGAATCAGGTATAACTATTGTTTTAGTTACTCACGAAGATGAAGTTGCAAGTCGGGCAAAAAAAATAGCAAGGTTTAAAGATGGAAAAATAATTGAATTAAAAATCAAATAAATTTAAAACCTCGTTAATTTTTTTTCTTGGATTTCATTATAAATTCTCAAATTCCCATTATTATCTACGTCTTTTATTTTCCAATCGTTTGAATCATAACCCCTAGGTAAATGTTTTTTTGTAAGATATTTATTTGCGTTATTAATAATATATTCTTTTCTACCATTACATTCGACTGACTCATGAATAGTTTTAAGGATTTTTGCAGTCCAATAATATTCGCATATATTTTTAGTTTTAAGTATTTCAGATAAAGCAATGCCCTCTAATGGAGTTTTATTTAAAAAATTCATTCCGATACCTATCCTTATATAAATAATTTCTTTTCCTCTTGTAATAACTCTGGGTAAAAATCCAATTAATTTTTTTGAATTAAAAAAAATATCATTTGGCCATTTTAAATCGACTTTTATAGATTCCTTATTCAACATCTCACATAATTTAACTGCAAATGACAGACTAAATATCTCACTTGAGAATTTTGAGGCGAAAATTGGATAAGCTGCACTTAGCCAAATTCCTCCTCTAGGAGAAACCCATGGTCTTAAATTTTGACCTATTCCAAAAAATTGTTCTTTGGCTACTATTGCTCTTGGTTTACATCTTTTGATTGGAGAATTTTGAAGCCAATTTGTTAATTCATATTCTGTACTTTTACATTTTAATTTGTATTGAAGTTTCCAATGAGGACAAAATCCTTGGATATTTTTGAAGTAATATGAAGTCTTAGCTATAGATCCAAAAACTTTCACAAATCCTTAATATAAAAAACAGGCAATCTTTACAAGATTAAATTATCTTAAATCTTATAACTTTAATTACACAAATTGAATAAAAAATATTTACCAATATTGAATAAAAGATATCCATCTTCAATGCGGAATTGTCTTGATGATTTCAAAAAATCATGGAAAGACTTAGATAAACTATCCAAATTAAATGAAAACTGGGAAAAGTTAATTGGATTGGAACTATCTAAAGCATGTAAGCCGTTAAAAATTGAACAAAAAACTCTTATTATTGCTGTAAATCATCCACAATGGCGGCAGGCATTAATTTATAACAAACATAGATTAAAAGAGAGTATTAGCAGATTTGGAATAAATCTAAAGGAAATAAAGATAATACAAAATTATGAAGTCAAAACCTTAGATAATAAAGAAATTAATGCAAAAACAGTTTGGGAGAATCATCCGAGCAGAATAAAGAATAATAATATGATCATTTGTAAAATATGTAATAGTCCTGCACCAGAAGGTGAGATATCAAGATGGGGGGAATGTACTTTTTGTTGGAGAAAAAAATAGTTAAGATGAATTTTATTTTTCTAGTATTAATATTCCCATTTGATTAAAAAAAATAGTCCTATATTCAACTTTCTTAAACCCTACTCCCTTAGCGATTAGCATAAGTTTGTTTCCCTCTGGAAAATTTTTTACACTTTTTTCAATATAAGAGTATTCTTTACTTAATTTAAAAATTTTTGAAATTGGGACTACAACAAATCTTAAATATATTTTTTGAAATAAATCAGCTAAAGAATTAAATTTAGAATGATTAAAGTCGAGAAAACCAGCTCTACCTTTATCACTTAAAAGATTAAAGACTTTTTTTAGTCCATCTTCGACATCGACCAAATTTCTTAAACCATAAGACATGCAAATTCCATCATAATTTATTGAATTTTCATCTATTTCTAAGATATCTTTCATCTCCCAATTAATAAACTTATTTCCAATCAATTTCGACCTTTCCATTGCAATATTTAAAATTTCCTTTGCACTATCTATTCCAGTAACACTTCCATTGGGCCTGACTTTTTTAAAAATTAAAAATGATAAATCCCCAGTCCCACAACATAAATCAGCCCAATTTTCTCCATCAATTGGTTTTAATAAATCAACTAATTCCTTTTTCCAATATTTATGAAATCCCAAACTGAGTAAGCTATTTAAAAAGTCATAACTACAAGAAATTTTATTAAAAATAGTTTTAACTTCATTAGTTTTTTTATATCGCATATTTAAATATTTTTGATTAACAATAAATTATTTTTTTAATAAGGTCTAATTGGTAGTTTCTTTTCAATAAGAAAAGATTTTATTTCATCTATACTAAGTTTTTTATCATGAAGTAAAGATGCTAAAAGTGCTGCGGAGGCTTTACCTTCAGTAAAAACATCATAAATATCTTCTACACAGCCTGCCCCCCCAGAAGCGATCACTGGAATGTCAACTGCATTTGCAACCGTTTTAGTCAATAATAAGTCGTATCCATTTTGTGTACCATCACCATCCATTGATGTTAATAAAATTTCGCCAGCACCTAATTTCTCAACTTTTTTTGCCCAACTTATTACATCTAAACCAGTATTCTCACGCCCACCCTTAAATATAATTCCATGGGACATTAGAATAACGATATAAAGATTTCAATAAACATGCCAAAACAATTAAGCTTTTCGAACGAATCTAGAGAAGCGCTTGAAAAAGGAATAAATACTGTCGCAAATGCTGTTAAAGTTACTATTGGTCCAAAGGCAAAGAATGTTGTAATAGAAAGAAAATTCGGTTCTCCAGACATAGTAAGAGATGGATCTACGGTTGCGAAAGAAATCAACCTTGAGAATCCAATCTCTAATTTAGGTGCAAAATTAATAGAACAAGTAGCATCAAAAACTAAAGAGAGTGCTGGTGATGGAACAACAACAGCAACAATCTTGACTCAAATAATGGTTCAAGAAGGTTTAAAAAATATAGCTGCGGGAGCTAGTCCTATTGAGCTAAAAAAAGGTATGGAAAAAGGATTAGATTTTGTTTTAGAGAAATTAAAATCAAAGAGTATCAAAATAAATGGCTCCGATATTAAAAAAGTTGCGACAGTAAGTGCAGGAGGAGATGAGGAAATTGGTTCCATAATTTCAAAAGCAATGGATATTGTAACTTCAGATGGAGTTATAACAGTAGAAGAGTCACAATCCCTAGAGACAGAGCTAGACATCACAGAAGGAATGTCTTTTGATAGAGGTTATAGCTCACCTTATTTTGTAACAGATCAAGAAAGGCAAATTTGTGAACTTGAAAATCCTAAGATCCTAATCACTGACCAAAAGATATCAACGCTAACCAACCTGGTACCTATTCTCGAAGAGGTCCAAAAATCTGCTTCTCCATTTTTAATTCTAGCTGAAGATATTGAGGGGGAAGCTCTAACAACCCTTGTATTAAATAAAAATAGTGGGGTATTAAATGTTTCGGCTGTTCGAGCTCCATCATTTGGAGAAAGGAGAAAAGCTGCTCTGGAAGATATTGCAATTCTTACAGGAGCTAAATTAATTAGCGAAGATCAATCAATGAAATTAGAAGAAGTTACTCTTAATGATCTTGGAAAAGCAAAAAAAATAACAATCTCAAAGGATAAAACAACAATCGTAGCTTTCGACGATACCAAAGACCTTGTCCAAGCAAGAGTTGAGAAATTAAAAAGGGAAGTAGAAATAACTGAATCGGAATACGATAAAGATAAGATTAACGAAAGAATAGCAAAACTTGCTGGAGGAGTAGCTCTTATTAAAGTTGGGGCTGCGACGGAAACAGAGATGAAGTATAAAAAATTAAGAATAGAAGATTCACTCAATGCTACAAAAGCTGCTATCGAGGAAGGAGTAGTTTCAGGGGGAGGACAAACGTTAATTGAAATATCGAATGAACTTTCTAATTCAAGTAAAGAAATATCAGATGATTTGACTACAGGTATTGATATTATTACAAATGCACTTTTAGAACCTACAAAACAAATTGCAAAAAATGCTGGTTTTAATGGAGATGTTGTTATCGCTGATATAAAAAGACTTGGTAAGGGTTTTAATGCTAATAATGGAGAATATGAGAACTTAAACGAGTCAGGAATATTAGATCCTACTAAAGTTATTCGATTAGCTCTTCAGGATTCAGTATCAATCGCAGCAATGATAATTACTACGGAAGTCGTAGTTGCTGATATCCCAGAACCAGAGGCAGCACCTGGAGGACCAGGAGCAGATCC
>QCVV01000026.1 GCA_003210235.1 Prochlorococcus sp. AG-686-O05
ATCAAACATAAGGGCTTTTGGCATATTTACAGAAAACCTAAAGAACAACAATCAATAAAATAACCAAGGCAATTGCAAAGTAAATAATCTTTTTGTTTTGAATACGTGAAAAAGACTTATTTTTAAATGAAGAAGAACCACATTTAAAGCAGACCATCTTACCTCCTAATGATCTGTCAGAGACAAGATCAGAGCTGCCACAATTTAAACAAATTTTATTAGAGCTCATATCTAATTTAAAAATTAACTTTTTCCATTTAAATTATATTCAATTAAATAGTGTAAAGAAAAACATCAAAATATGTTATGATAATGAGAATCTATTGCAATAAGGAATTATTTGATACATAATTGATATTAATTCTCATTATCAAAAGTTAGGCGATATGAATTTCCATAATTATGGAGAGTTTTCATCAAAGACAGTTCGAATAATAACTGGTC
This sequence comes from Prochlorococcus sp. AG-686-O05, assembly GCA_003210235.1. GTDB lineage: Bacteria > Cyanobacteriota > Cyanobacteriia > PCC-6307 > Cyanobiaceae > Prochlorococcus_A. The sequence goes on from QCVV01000026.1 coordinate 445, forward strand.
AATCTGTGCTTATAGATCCATCATCAAGACCAAGAGGAACCTGTCTTGAGGTTGAGAGTGGTATCGCTAGAGTTTATTGCCCATGTGAAGAAACAGAAGGGATGACTCTTGCATTCTTGCAATCAGGAGATCAATTAAGAACCGATTTGTTATGCAGTGAAGGTGTTTGTGTAGAAGCTTTAACTGATTTATCCTTCCATAGTAATGTTAATATTGCCGAAAATTCTGGCTTTGATGCTGTTAATGAATGGACTCTTCAACTCTTAAGAATCAGACATCTAGGAAATGCAGAGCAAAGACTTCAAGCTCTATTTTCAATATTAGTAAACCGTCTTGGAAGGAGATGCGGTCAATGGTGCGAATTACCTTTTAGACTTACTCATGAAAGGATTGGAGAATTAATAGGTTCAACACGGGTAACATCTACAAGATTAATTTCAAAGCTACGCTCATCAGAGTTATTAATAGCTCCAATCGGAACACAAACAGTAAGTGTAGCTCCTTCTTTTATTGAAGCTTCACTACTCTAAACAGAATTATGTATATATCCGAATCCGTAACAAGCAACTTATTAATAGAAGTTGATTCGCTTAGTAACAGGATAGAGAATATTAAACAATCTTATGGCAATACTTGTCATGAGGGATTGCGCATGAGATTATTTTATGAAAATAAAAGTATTTTTCAAAGATTAAACGAAATATATTCAATAGCCAAATTTTTAAAAAATAGAACTTTTGATAATATAAGTTTTAGTAGTTTACTCCTAGAGAAAAGTAAAAGAACTATTGCTCAAACAAGAATAGAAAAGAATTTATTTTTTCTTTAAATCACTATCAATTAATAATATTGCTGAGGGCTGATTTGCAGCAAATTTAACTTTCCCAAGGATATGAGCAAATTCATCCTCAGATTGTGTTTGTGATTCAACAATTGGATCTAAGAAAACACTTGTTCTTGTATCTGAAATTCTCTCTGCAATAGAATATAGCTGCTGTAATGAAGAAGTTAAATCTGCTTCCATATTAAATGAATAAGATATTAAATCTTCAATAGAGTCCCAAGACTGAATTGGTGCAGGTAAATCCTTCAATTTTACAGTTTGTCCGCGAGCTATAAAATAATTAGCAAATTTATAAGCGTGTTCCATTTCCCCTTGAGATTCACTTAAGAAATATGAAGCAAAGCCGTCTAAATCTCTTTCTTGAAACCATAGATAAATAGAGAAATATTGAACATTAGCATATCTTTCCATTGTTAAATGATCATAGAAATTATCCAATAAACCAGCATCCATTGGCTGAGCAACAGCTCTTCCAGAAGGACCCAAATTAATTAATTTGTTTGTTTTTAAATTATTCTCAATCATATTCATTTGAAATATATATGTAAATAATACAACATTTTGTATAAATTGGTAACTTTAAAAAGATTAAAAATATATGAGTGAATATGATAATGAATATCAATAGCAATATCAATAAAATGAATTTTGAAAAAGATTATTCTGATTTGCTATTAATTAATAAATTATATTCAAACAAAAAAAAGAAATGTAAAAAGAAAAAATGTTCAAACTGGAAAGGTGGCAAGTGTAATTGCCTATAAATTTTTTTAAAAAAATATCTTATGAGCCCCAGGATATGCAAAACAGAAACAATCTTTATCTATACTTAAAAAACAATTATCTCCGATATTAAGTTCATCGTCAATGTTAGTTCTAACTCTTAATGTTTCTTCTTTAAGCGATAGTTTATAAATATAATATTCACCCAAAAATTCTTTTGAAACTATTTTTGCATCACCATTTATAGATCTTTCAATAGAAATAGATTTCGGAGGAATAGAAATAAATTTGATATTATTTTTTCCCTCTAGATAAGAAGTATTTATTTCACCAATACAACATGAATAAGAGTTTTTTTCTTTTTTGAGATTAAGAATATTGTTGCCAAGAATAAAACTACTAACAAAAATTGTTTTAGGATTTTCTAAAAGTTTTATGGGTGAATCAATTTGATGTATTTTCCCTTCATTCATTACAGCCACCTTATCGCAAATAGAAATTGCTTCTTCTGGATCATGAGTTACCATTAACCCGCTAGCGTTACAACTTCTAAGAATATATGGGAGTTCACTTCTCAATTTTAATTTAACATGCATATCCAGACTACAAAATGGTTCATCTAATAATATAAAATTTGTTCCCGGAGCTAATGCTCTAGCAATAGCAAGTCTCTGTTTTTGGCCTCCTGATAATTCATGTGGATATCTATTTATAAATTTATCTAGACCAACAATATTTATTAGAAAATTAACTCTAGATTTATTCTTTTTATCTTTCAAACCAAACATTGCATTTTCTAAAACAGTTAAATGTGGAAAAAGTGCATAATCCTGGAAAACCATTCCTATTTTTCTTTTTTCTGGGGTTAGTATTCTATGTTTATTTGAAATTTCCCGGTCATTTAAAAAAATCCTTCCTTTAAAAGGATATTCAAATCCCGCTATCAATCTCAAAAGAGTAGTTTTACCGCAACCAGAAGGTCCAAGAAGGCCTAATAGTTCACCCTTTTCAATTTTTAAATTAATTGCATTTAATATCCAATTTGAAATTTTTTGATTATTATATTTATGATGTAAATCATCAATTATTAACGCCTCTTTTTTCACTAAAACATTAAAATCTTTAGTTTTTTAAGTTAGCAGAAAATATTCATCCAAAAAAACACTTGTATAATTTTATACATCTTCAGAAGAAATCGAATAAATGAAAAAGACTGAAAGAGCGAAAATAATACTAAAAGAACTTAAAAGATTATATCCATCTCCTCCAATCCCCCTTGACCACACAAATGCATTTACACTCCTTGTTGCTGTTGTATTAAGCGCTCAATCTACAGATAAAAAAGTTAATGAACTAACTAAGGAATTATTTAAAATCGCAGATACTCCAGAAAAAATGAAAATACTCGGCACTCCCAGAATTTATGAATACATAAAACAATTAGGTCTTTCTAACCAAAAATCTAAAAATATTTACCTCTTATCAAATTTAATAATCGATAAATTTAATAGTCAAGTCCCCAATTCATTCGAAGAGCTTGAATCACTACCTGGAGTTGGTCATAAAACCGCTTCAGTTGTAATGTCACAAGTATTCAATATTCCATCTTTCCCTGTTGATACACACATACATCGATTATCACAAAGATGGGGGCTTACAAATGGGGCTAATGTAAAGAAGACCGAAAGAGATCTCAAAAATATTTTCCCAATATCAGAGTGGAACACCTTACATTTGCAAATAATTTTCTACGGAAGAGAATATTGTACGGCAAAAGGCTGTGATGGTACAAAATGCCTAATGTGTAAAACTTTATATCCCAATAGAAAAAAGAAGTTTATATGTAAAAAGCCTTAAAAACTTCATATAATAGTTAAATAAAAAAAATTATTATGAAAATTGCGATTACCGGAGCTTCAGGTAAAACAGGATACAGAATAACCGAAGAAGCAGTAAATAAAGGAATTAAAGTAAAGCAGATAGTTAGGAAAAACTCAAAGGTTACAGAGAATCTTAAAAATACCGAGACCTTTAGACTCTCATTAGATAATAAAGATGAATTAGATAGAGCTTTAGAAAATGTAGATGCATTAATAATTGCAACTGGAGCTAGAGCTTCATTTGATTTAACTGGACCTGCGAAGGTAGATGCACTAGGAGTATATAGGCAATTACAAAGTTGTAAAAGAGTCGGAATAAAAAGAGTTATCTTAGTTAGCTCCTTATGTACTGGTAAATTGTTTCACCCATTAAACTTATTTGGTTTAATTCTTATCTGGAAAAAAATTGGTGAGAACTTTCTAAAAAATAAAAGTTTTGATTGGACAATAATAAGGCCTGGGGGATTAAAGGAAATTGAAAAAATAGAATCTGAAAACATCGATTACACAAAAGAAAATACACAATTTAAAGGCTCTATTCCAAGAAGGCTTGTAGCAAAATGTTGTATAGACTCTTTAAGTACCAAACAATCTATTAATAAAATAATTGAAGTGACAAGTTCCAGTGAGAATAAAAAAGTTTCTTTTAAAAAGGCTATGCAAACTATTTAAAAGATGTAAAAATAAAAAAAAACCATGAAAATAAACCCAAAGATTGATGCATTACAATTGATGCTTACTGATTTAAGAACAAGAAATGAACCTATTAGGCATAAAGCAGCATTTAAAGGATGCCAACCGGAATTTCAAAGCCTTGTTTATAGATTAATAAAGCAGCTGGAAGATGAATTGAATTCTGAAAAAATTATTAATCGAGACAATTAACTTAAGGTTGGTTATTTAAAAGAGTTTAAGTAATCTAACTTAGCTTGCTTAGAAAGTTCATCATATCCTCCAAAAAACACATCATCTAAAAAAATTTGAGGAAAAGTATTGTGATTACTTAAGGATTTCACAATATGAAAGTCTTGGTCATTATCAATTAAAATTTCTTCATAGGGTATAGATAATGAATCAAGCAACCTAATACTTCTCTTTGACCAAGGACAATTTTTAAGGATATATGCTTTTACTCGTGATTGATTATCATTTAAATTTTGTTTTAAAATATCAATAGTCTTATATTCAAATGAGACTAATAAAATATCAGTTCCTTTTTTAACAAGCGAGCCTTCCTCTAAATGTCCTCCAAAAACATTACAATCCTCATCAGCGAAACTTAAATGAAGATGTACATCGCCATTATTAAAATGTCCATTAAGGGATACTATTTCTAGGTTACCTTCAAATTTACTAATTTCTTGTTTACCAGGACATTGAATACAAGCTTTACTAAGATTGCCAACTACACCAGAAACATAACCATATAGTTTATTTGAAAAAGAAAAATCTTTAATACAAATAATCAAATCAGAATCTGGAGATAGCTTTAAGCTATGAGGCTGCATTTCAGTATCTATAATATTTTAATAATATAAAATATGATGATTATAAGTTAGTATAAGTTTCTATAATCCTTAGAATATTGTTAAAACCCATAACATCATAACTTTGTAAAATATAATTTATTTAAAAAAAAATTTTGTTAAACAAAAACAACAATATTAAAAAATTAATAGCAAATATTCCAAATATATTAACAATATCTCGATTATTTCTAACTTTTCCACTAATAATATTTTTAGAAATAAACAAAACCAAATTTGTTTTTGCTTTAATTATTCTCGGAGGAATCACTGATTATTTTGATGGATATTTTGCAAGAAAATTAAATCTTAAAACAAAATTTGGAGCTATTATTGACCCATTAGCTGACAAAATATTTTTGCTAATACCATTATTATGGCTAAGTAAAGTGGATATAATCCCTTTTTGGTCACTCGCAATAATCTTATTTAGAGAATTAATAATATCTGCATTAAGAACAACTATGAAAGATGGATTACCTTCCTCTAAACTAGGGAAATATAAAACCTTCTCCTTTTTTATTGCATTAATTATATTTTTCCAACCATTTTCAAAAGATTTATTATTTAGTTTAGGAATAACATTTTATTGGCTCGGATTTATTTTGACACTCATAACTTTTATAGATTATTTACGAATTAAAAAGAACGTTATCTGAATTCCTGTCAAATTCATTGTCCTTTTTAAATTGATAATCTTTGATAAAACTGTCTTTTAATCCGGTAAGTAAATCAAACTTTGGTTCCCAATTTAAATCGTTTTTAATTTTTGAAATATCAATTTGATAGTGATTTAATCTAATTGGGAATCCTTTTCTTGATTTGGGATCTAATTTTTCAAAATCAAATTCATTTAAAGAAATATCATTTTTATTTAAACCACAAACTTCTCCACACATATAAATTAAACCTTTAATAGTTACTCCTTTTTCTCCAGAACAGTTATAGATATTATTTTTAGATTTTTCAAAATCCAGACACTTAATCATTACATCACTTAAATCGGAAACATGACCTAACTGCGTAATCAATGAACCATCAGCAGGGATTGGGATTGTTTTAAGATGAAATAGTCTTTCAAAAAACCAGTTTTCAATTTTATTATAATTTCCAGGTCCATAAATATAAGTAGGTCTAAAACTTGTAAAAGGAATCTTTTGCTCAACTAACCAGTTTTCAGTTTCGAATTTTCCTTTGTGTCTACTATTTGTATCAAGAGGAGAATTTTCGGATAAAGGTAATTCATAGTTATGTTTATAAACTCCAGCTGAACTAACATAGATATATCTATGGAAAGAATCGTCTAAATTCTCTAAAAGAAGTTTTGTTTGCTCTAATTCACGACCAGAGATATCAAAAATTACATCATATTTTTTGTTTTTTAGTTTAAGAATATATTCGATATCATTTCTATCACCTTTTATTAAATTTGTATTATCAGGATTAGATTTATTGCCTCTTGTAAAGATATCAATATCATGATTTTGATTTAGCAACTTACTTACCAAAGACTTGCCAACAAATCTTGTTCCACCCATTACAAGAATTTTCATATTCCAAAAATATTAAACAAAAGTAGTAACCTAAGTTAGAGCTACATAATGAATAGTACTACTAAGAAGTAAATAATGAAAAGGATGAAACCATGAAACTAATCCCCGCAATAGATTTGATGGATGGTAAATGTGTAAGACTTTTTAAAGGTGACTTTAACAAGAGAAAAGACTTCTCCAGAGAACCTTATGAGCAAGCAAAATACTGGGAAAAGGAGGGTGCAAAATGTATTCATATCGTTGATTTGGATGCTGCCAAGACCGGTATCCCATTAAATGATCAATCAATTAAAAAGATTGTCAAATCAGTTAACATTCCTATCCAAGTTGGAGGTGGCATAAGATCACTGGAAAGGATTGAACAATTATTTTCTTACGGTGTGGATAAAGTTATAATGGGAACATCTGCCATTGAAAATAAAGAATTAGTTAAAAGTTTATCAAGCAAATTCCCAAGAAGAATAATTGTTGGAATTGATGCAAAGGATGGAAAAGTAGGTACAAGAGGATGGCTAAAACAATCAGATGTATTAGCCACAGAATTAGTAAAGGAATTTTCCTCTTTTAAAGTTGCCAGTTTTATTGTCACGGACATCAATACCGATGGGACCCTAGAAGGGACAAATGAAGTTTTTATAAAAAAGATTCTTGAAATTACTGATATTCCGGTTATTGCTTCAGGAGGTGTAGGTTCAATTTCTGACCTATTATCATTAACTAAATTTGAACATTCTGGACTATATGGAGTAATAGTAGGAAAAGCTCTTTATGAAAATAAATTTAAGATCTATGAAGCTAACAACATATTATCCCAAGAAAGAATAAATGATATTCCAATTAATAAAGACTATTACGCTTAAAAACGAAAAAATAATCATATAGTACTGGTTTTTCCCTGATTTATTAGTTAATTTTAAACAAGAGGTAAGCATTTAGCATTGAAATTAATTACTAAAAAATCAATCCTAATTATTGCTCCAAGCTTAATTGCAGAATCTTTATCACTAAAGTTAACTTCGTTAGATAACAATCTAAACATCTCATTAAATAGTGGCAGTAAAAATTTAAATCCAGATTTAATAATATGGAATATCCTAAATTACCAATCAGAAGATCTTATAAGATTGGAACTATTAAAATTAAAAGAAAGATGGGAAGAATCGAGAATTCTTGTAATTTTTTCTGGTGAGTTAACAAATAATACAAAAGTAACTCCCTCTTTAAATAGCGAAGGTTTACTTTTAAATCCCAGTGTAGATAAAGTTCTTGAATCTATTAATATCATTACAGACGGCGGTAGAGTATTTGATCTAGAAAATAATCCTTCTGTCAAAATCAAGAAAGAAAAAGAACTTACGTTTAATCAAAAACTATTGTCATCTGGTCTCAAACAAATTGATACTGAGATAAATTATATTTTTAAATATGTAAATTCTGACTCAACTCCAGAATTTTATAAGTTCATTTTAAAAGGTAGATTAAGAGAGCTTATTACTGCTAAATCATTTCTAATATTTTTATGGGGTAATTCATTAGACCTATATTCTGAAGCTATTTACACTGAGAACAAAATCAAAGTGGAAAATAAAGATAATAATACTATCTTTATAAAAAATAAAAATACTTTTGAAATTTGGGATTTAATTCTTGAACGTCTTAGCAAGAGATATAACTCGACCAATTTAGATATTGACTTTAATAATTCATCTATCATTTTGTCAGGAATAAAAAAAGAATTTATTTCTCGTCTAATATGTAAGATGCTTGATGAACTTGATAATTTAATAAAAAATATAAAAGAAAACTATAAAGAAAAAGACTACAAACAGGATTTTAATTCTCTTATTGAAGAATTAAGGCTCAATACTATTTCAAATATCACTGAAAGTTATTTCAGAGTTAAAAAAAATGGTGAGTCTATTTCAATAAATGAATACATCTATAAAGAAGTATCCTGCAAAGAGATAGATAGAGAATCTCATGAATCAATAATGTTTATAGATCCAATAATAAAAAATGAGCCCATAGATTATGATGGCAAATTATTGCCTTTATATGAAACAGAATCATTTATTGTTCTAGAAAATATAATATCTAATTGGGTAATCAGAAATTGTAATTTATTAGCTTCCGAAGTATTTAATATTTGTTCAAGTTGGCCAGAATTAAGAACTATTCTTGTAAATCACCAATTACAATCTACAAGGTCCTTTGAAAGATTTAGAAATAATATCAATAACTACAATAGGTGGCATGAAAATATCTATATGCCTATCTATTTATATGAAAGTAAACGTGAATATATTGATATTATTGATTCTAAATTTACTAGATACTATAAAAATGAAAATAGAGAAAAAGAGCTAGAAAATTTAGAATGGTTTCAAAAGCAAGTTACTTTATTAGTCGAAATAAGAGATGCAATAGCTCCACAATTAGAAATTGCTGTAAAATATATTGGTAATCTTTTCGTAAATTTCCTAACAAAAGTAGTTGGTAAAGCTATTGGATTAGTTGGGAAAGGTATCTTACAAGGTTTAGGTAGATCTAATACTAAATAAATCCCCAAACTTTAATGAAGTTATTTCAATCAATACTGATCTTATTAATATTTTTTACTTCTTACCCCGCTAATGCTAGTAGAGATACGAATAGTTATGACGGAAATATTTTTCCAATATATGCAGGAAATGGAGCAATAGTTCCTCCTCAAACTACTCTTGAAGAATCATTAAAAAACAAAAGAGTATCTGTATTATTTTTTTATCTTGACGATAGCTCTAATAGTAAAGCCATGGCTCCAGTAATTTCCGGTTTAGATCTGATATGGAGAAATAATATTGACTTAATAGCTCTTACTACAGATGAATTACAAACCGACAAATCAAAATCAAAACCAAATCAACCCAACTACTATTGGAATGGTTTAATTCCTCAGACTATAATTTTGGATAGCAATGGGGAAGTTAAATTTGATATGAATGGGATGGTTAATATTGATGATTTGAATAAAATTATTGGTGAATTAAAAGGAATTGATATAAGTGATTCTAAATTCTCAGTTGAGAGCTTTAACGAATATAACAGTATAATTTCAGAAAAAAAATGATTTCTAATACCTTTTTAAAATAACTATTAAATGTTTATACTAAATATTTTTTTCATACTTATATTTCTAATAATTTTTTCAGATATATATATTAATTACGTTCCCAAAACAAATTTAGTTTTAGTACCCTTAGATTATAAATCAAAGGAAAAGGATAATAATATTGAAGTGGTTATTAATTTAAAAATAATTAATAAAAGTAAGTCAAAAGAAACTATGGTTTCTAATTTTAATCTAGATTTAGACTTTTTTAAAAGTAGAAATAATCAATATCTTAAAGAGCTAGATTATGATGAAAGAATTTACATATATACTGAATCTTCAAAAAAAAATATAAATAATTATTGGCCCACAACAATTATAAAAGCGAACTCAGAGCTTTTAATACAAGTAATTTTAAAATATAAGAATAACGATTCAAAAAACAAGATTAAATATATATGGTTAAAAATATTTTGGGAAAATTACGGTCATTTCGGAATAACTAAAAAGCAAGATGGTTTTTTAGTGAATTTGAATCGTCATAATCAAAATAAAAAAAAGCTTACTCAAATCCCTTTAAATCAAAACTACATAGCTATCGCTGTTAAGACCGATTTGCTTGGATCCTTTGATAATCCAATAGAAACTGTTCTGAATTATTGTAAGGACGTCACTAAGAAAAATGATATTTTAACTATAGGCGAGACACCTCTAGCAATAATGCAAGGAAGGTATATAGCTCCTCAGAATTTAGAATATAGTATATTTTCTAAAATATTATGTTATTTTTTTCACCCAACAAGCAGTCTCGCAACCGCTTGCGGTATGCAATTACTTATCGATAAAATAGGTTTAACGAGGATAACCTTTTCCTTGATTTTGGGGTTCATATTTAAATGTATTGGTGTTAAAGGAATATTTTATAGATTAACTGGTTTTGAATCTTCACTAATTGATGACATTAGTGGAACAGTTATTCCATATGACAAAAGCATAGTTATGGGTCCAATAATGACGAAACTGTTTTGCGATAAATTATCAAAACAGCTAGAAGTCGAAGTAGCAGTAGTTGATGTAAATGATCTTGGTGGAGTAAAAATATTAGCCAGTTCAAATAAATCAGTGAATAATATACTCAAAGATACCTTAAAGGTTAATCCAGCAGGCAATTCTGACGAAAAAACACCTATAGTACTAATAAGGAACAATGAATAAATGAAACAAGATACAAATCATGTTTTAAATTCTAATAAGAACCAAAAAGTTACCTTTGAGGAGCTTCATATTCGTCATTTAAAACTTTTAATAGATTTAAAAAGTAAAAAGTTAAATAATTGGTTTTTAAAAATGGCAATTATAAATACTTTTGATGACTTAAAGATTTTTTTAAATCATCTAAAAAAAAATAAACATAAATGCATTATTGCAATAGAAGAAAAAAAAATAATAGGTTATTTAAATATATTTCCCTTAAATGATAAAGGTACTTGTTTAAGAATATCAAAGCCAAATATAATAAGTATAAAGACCTCTATCTCCGAAAAAGAATTGACATTCGGATTGATGAAAAAATCAATCTCTATTACTGATATAAAAACTTCAAGTTGGGTAATTAATTCTGATATAGAAAGTACTCACCTTATTTCAAGCGCTAGAGAATTAGGTTTTCAACCATTAGAAAAGGTAAAACTTTGGAGTAAAAATATTATTAAAAATTCTTTTAAACATAGAAATAAAGATTCATATTCAATTGATGAATTTAAAGAAATTAACAATCTAAATTTGACAAATGTACTTAATTTTATTCGTTCAAATCAATCTCCTTTAATAAGAACAATATTGGATCTAACTCAAAAAGATATCTCAAATCGAAATAATTTAAATAGTGGTGCAATAATTTACAATGATTCAATCTTATGCACAATATTAAAAGATATAAATTTTCAAGATAGTAAAATCTATACTTTAACCATTGGCAGAAGTTGGGACAATAGATTAAAACCTGTTTTAAAGGAAATTTTAAATAACTTTTTTGAAAAATCTCCTTCTTCTTTAATTAAGACTTATGAAGAGAATACTGAATTAAATAATTATCTAGAAAATTCTGGTTTTACAGACATTTTCCAAGAAATTATCCTTGTAAGAAATACTATTATTAGGAATAAATCTAAACAGATCAATTCAATAAACCAATCATTAGAATCGATTTTTGAAAAATTAAATCCACAAGGTAACGTATACCCTTCTCCATTCCCTCTGAAGTCCAAGTGAACTATTGCAAACCCAAATCTAAATCAATATTAAGTTTAGATGTAGGGACCAAAAGAATAGGTTTAGCCTATTGTGATTCACTATTTATTACAGTAAATATTCTTCCTGCATTAAAGAGAGAAAAAAATAATAATGAGTTAAAAACTATTAAAAATCATATTCAAAATCATAATTTAACTGGTTTTATTGTTGGATTACCCCTTGATGATAAAGGGAAAATGACAGCGCAAGCTTTTGATTGCGAAAAATATGGAGTATTTCTTTTTAATGAATTAAAACTTCCTTTCTCCTTCGTTAATGAACATAGCTCCACATGGGAATCTACAAATAGATTTGGTATAAAGAAGGATAAATCAGGACTTATTGATAGCTTATCTGCCAAAGTAATTCTTGAACAATGGATTCAAGAAGGTCCAGAGTTGAAAAAATTTGTGGGTAATAAACCAATATAATATTAATATAAACTATATGTGCAAATCAAAAATGAACGATCATAAGTCTCAAGATAATTATGAAGCCAAGACGCTTATTTTAAATGATGCAAATGGAAATGAGCTATTTTGTTATCTTGAACAAATAGTTAAGGTTGAAGAAAAAGAATATGCATTATTAACACCAGTAGATACACCAGTAAGTCTATTTAAAATAAATGAAAAAGAGGAACCGGAATTAATTGAAAAAATAGAGAAGAACGAACAAGTCTTAAAGAATGCTGATGCAGTACTTCAAGAACATGATCTGAAACTCATAAGATCCGCCGTAACATTAACTGTATCTGGTGAACTCGAAG
>QCVV01000027.1 GCA_003210235.1 Prochlorococcus sp. AG-686-O05
AGGTGATGAAAAATCAGCCCTAGCGAAGTGATAAATGTAAACGATGTCCCAATCCATAATGTATGAGCTAAACACCAAATAATTTGGCCAAATGCTTGTGGATGCCTTGTTATTCTCATTATTCCAGTACCATACATTCTAATTTGTGGTTTTAAAACTGAAGGAATTTCTAATAAATTATATGTTGCAGGGTATAGAAATAAGAAACTAATAGCAGTTAAAATCCAAACTAACAAAAATACATAGTTATTACCCTGAAAATTCCATAATCTAATTCCATCATATCTATGAGCTAAAAAATAACTAATTAAAATTACTGCAGATGGCAAACTTAAAGACACAAAGAACAATCTCCATAGTCTTGGTCCTATAACAGCCTCTGCTCTGCTTCTCAAAGCAGCACCTCCGCTATGAATAACTGCAAAAATTAATATTAATACCAAAATTAACAAAGAAGTTTTGTGAGTCTCCATATAATTTCAAAATACAAGTTATTTATTATTAACAATAATACCCCTAGGTATTAGAATTAATATTAAATTGTAGGCATAAATATCATGCCAGAATTACCTTTTACTCTTGACCAATTAAGAATATTAAAAGCTATTGCAGCTCAAGGAAGTTTTAAAAAGGCTGCGGATTTACTATACGTGACTCAACCCGCTGTAAGTTTACAAATTCAAAATTTAGAAAAACAACTTGAAATAACAATTTTTGATAGAGGTGGTAGAAAAGCACTTTTAACTGAAGGAGGTAAGCTATTACTAGAATATTGCGAAAGAATACTTAATCAATGCGATGAGGCTTGCAAAGCTATTGAAGACTTAAATAGTTTAAAAGGTGGAAAACTAATAATTGGAGCTAGTCAAACTACAGGTACCTACTTAATGCCAAGGATGATAGGGCTTTTTCGCCAAAGATACCCTGATGTATCTGTCCAGCTACAGGTTCACAGTACTAGAAGAACAGGTTGGAGCGTTGCAAATGGTCAAATTGATTTAGCTATAATTGGAGGTCAATTGCCAAGCGATCTTGAAAACTTGTTACAAGTAATTCCATATGCAACAGATGAATTAGCTCTTGTATTACCCACAAAACATCCACTTGCCAATAAGAAAGAACTATTAAAAGAAGATTTATACAAACTAAATTTTGTCACATTAGATTCTCAATCAACAACAAGAAAAGTTGTTGATAAACTTTTAAAGGATTCAGGTCTAGATATTCAAAGACTAAAGATAGAAATGGAGTTAAATTCACTTGAAGCAATTAAAAATGCAGTTCAATCTGGTCTTGGCGCCTCTTTTTTACCTGTAGTTTCTATTGAGAGAGAATTAGCCGGGGGATCAATTCACAAACCCCACTTAGCTGATTTAGAGGTCAAAAGGGAATTGAAATTAATTACAAATCCATCAAGATACACATCAAGAGCATCAGAAGCATTTAAAAAGTATATATTGCCTCAATTTGCAAGCTCTGAAAGTCCATTAAAGCAACTTAACTCAATCTAAAATTGAATAGCTTCCTTATTGATTCCCACCCCTCCATCTTCAGCCTGTCCATCTCCTTTGATAATAAATTTATTCTCATTTACATCAGTCTGATAAACACATTTTACTATAGGCTTATCTCTTATTGACCCTATATAAGCAAAAGTATTCATTCTTTGCTTACATTCTCTAACATCCTCATTACTTATAGCTCCTTGTTTTTGTAAGACTGTCCAATTCTCCCTTCGAATAACGCACCCAGGTTGCAGTGCAGGTTGTGTTACAAAACTAGTTGAAGGATTTAGTGTTGTATACATTTCTACATCAATAACAAAAGCGCTTGCTCCCCATTGCCTACAAAATTCAGGATCTGGAACGGCCATGTCTAATTGCTGTTGGCTAGCTATATTACCCTGTCCTCCATCTGTTGTACTGGTAATAGCACTACCTATACCTACCCCTAATATCAAAACGCCAGCAAGTACAGCAATTGTTCCTGTGTTTAAATTATTTTTTTGTCCAGAGTTTGAAGGAGATATTCTTCTATTCCGCTGAATATAGTTATCCTCATCTCTTGAGTTTGAGGAGTAAGAATTTTGGCTAGGGTCTCTCCTTTGACCCCTATTAGAATATTTAGTCACAATACTTCTTTTGTCTTAGGTAAACCCATTGAATAATTCATGACTCTACATTCTGGGTTATAACTTAGTAACCCATTTTGAAGCAAATATTTGATTAAACCTTCAACTTCTGATCCTATTTTACGAAGTTCATAATCATCTAAACTTTTTCCAGCTCTTTCTTGAACAAGTTCAGTAAATTTTTGATTTACTTTTTTTAAGGAGTCTTCATTCCAAATGAATTCATTATCAGGATCTAAGTCGAGAGTTAATTTATTAGGATGGAATACTAAATCTTTATTGACCACATCAGCAGTAAATATCCTTACATGCCTAGTAGTTGACTTTAAAAGCATTTTTTCCATAATCTGAAAAATAATCAACAAAAAAAATAATTATGTCTTAACTTTAGGATAGCTTCATAGTAAGTGTTAACTTTTTTTTTAATTTTATAATGCGTGTTGTAATTGCAGGTGCGGGTTTGGCAGGTTTATCTTGCGCTAAATATCTTGTTGATAATGGTCATATTCCCATTGTTTTAGAAGCAAGAGATGTACTTGGGGGTAAGATTGCCGCCTGGAAGGATGAAGATGGAGATTGGTATGAGACAGGTTTACACATATTTTTTGGTGCTTATCCAAATATGCTTCAACTTTTCAAAGAATTAGACATAGAAGATAGACTTCAGTGGAAAAGTCATTCAATGATTTTTAATCAACCTTCTGAACCTGGTACTTACAGTAGATTTGATTTCCCAGACTTACCTGCTCCTGCAAATGGAGTAACAGCAATTCTTAGTAACAATGATATGCTTTCATGGAAGGAAAAAATTTTATTTGGCTTAGGCTTAGTTCCTGCAATGTTAAGAGGACAGAAATATCTTGATAAATGTGATTCAAAATCATGGACAGAATGGTTAAAAGAACACAATATTCCTGAGAGAGTTAATGATGAAGTATTTATTGCCATGAGTAAAGCTCTTAATTTTATTGGGCCTGATGAAATCTCATCAACAGTTTTATTAACAGCACTTAATAGATTTTTGCAAGAAAAAAACGGTTCAAAAATGGCTTTCCTTGACGGAGCTCCACCAGAAAGACTTTGCCAACCAATGGTTGATTATATAACTGCGAGAGGGGGCGAGGTTCATATGAATAGTCCTTTAAGAAAAATAGATCTCAACGAGGATAGCACTGTAAAAAGTTTTACAATCGCCCCTTTAGATACAGATAAAAAGAAAAAAGTGATAACAGCAGATGCCTATGTTAGTGCAATGCCTGTAGATCTCTTTAAACTAATAATTCCGGATCAATGGAAAGGTCTAAATGCCTTCTCAAAGCTAGATGGTTTAGTTGGAGTACCTGTAATAAATATCCATTTATGGTTTGATAAAAAATTAACAGATATTGATCACTTACTATTTAGTAGATCTCCACTTCTGAGTGTTTATGCAGATATGAGTATCACTTGTAAAGAATATGAGGATCCAAATAGATCAATGCTTGAATTAGTTTTTGCTCCTGCAAAAGAATGGATTAACAGAAGTGATCAAGATATAGTAGATGCCACAATGGAAGAACTCAAAAAGTTATTCCCAACTCATTTTATTGGGGATGACAAAACTCAACTAAGAAAATATAAAGTTGTAAAAACACCAAGATCTGTATATAAAGCAGTCCCTGGATGTCAAGAATTCAGACCTAGTCAAAGATCTCCAATAAAAAACTTTTTCTTAGCAGGTGATTATACAATGCAAAAATATCTTGCATCTATGGAGGGAGCTGTTTTAAGTGGTAAATTATGCGCAGAATCTATCAACAAAGAATCTCCCAAAACGTCAAATAATGTTTCCCAGAAAACATCTAAAATAAATTAAACCTCAAGAATAAAACCTTTTTTGAAAAATTCATTATCCCAACTTAACAAAGCATATGAAATATGCCAAAAAGAAACTCAACAATGGGCTAAAACTTTTTATTTAGGGACACTTTTATTACCATACGAAAAAAGAAAAGCGATTTGGGCGATTTACGTTTGGTGTAGAAGAACTGATGAAATAATGGATAGTATTGAAGCCTCAACCAAGACCAAAGAGGAACTTTCCGATAACCTAAATGAATGGGAGGTAAACACAAAAAATGTTTTCAAAGGAAAAATACAATCAGACTTAGATGCTGTTCTTTTCGATACAATAGAAAAATTTCCACAGGACATAGAACCATATTTAGATATGATCGAGGGCCAGAGAATGGATCTTACACAATTTAGGTACAAAAGTTTTTCTGAGTTAAAGCTTTACTGTTATCGTGTTGCAGGGACAGTGGGATTAATGACTCAAAATGTAATGGGCATAGATAGTGCCTATACATCAGCCCCTTGGAGTAATATGCCTGACCCCTCAGAAGCAGCAATAGCTTTAGGAATAGCGAATCAACTTACTAACATTTTAAGAGATGTTGGAGAAGATAGACAAAGAGGTAGGATTTATTTGCCTTTGGACGACATGAAAAAATTTAATTATTCTGAAGAAGAGTTATTAAATGGAGTAATAAATAATCAGTGGAAAATGCTTATGAATTTTCAATTAACAAGAGCTCGGGATTGGTTCAAAAAATCTGAAGATGGTATTAAATGGTTATCGGCAGACGCGAGATGGCCTGTATGGACATCTTTACGCCTTTATAGAGGGATATTAGATTCTATTGAAAGATTAGATTATGATGTATTTAATAATAGAGCTTTTGTAAAGAATTCAGTAAAAGCGTTTGAAATCCCAATTTCCTTTTTAATCTCAAGGATCAAATAGCTAAGCAGGGGCTTTCTGATTAGCCAATAAATCTTTTAATTTTGAAAGTTCGCCAGCCCATCTAGGATCTGGGGCTTCAAGATTAGGTGCATCACTATGAACAATCTTCTTAAAATCTTTCCTTTTTTTATTAGAGCCTACACTATTTCTCTTGTGTGAGGAAGAATCTTTCTTTTCTGAAAGTTCAACTCGCAATTTGGAGCCATTAAATTCAAAACCATTAAGCTTTTCGATTACTAAATTTGCATTTTGTTCATTATTTGTTGTCGCAAAACCAAATCCTCTACACTCTTTTGTTTCTTTATCTAAAACAGCCTTAAATCTAATGGAATCAGATATCGATTTTAAAAGGCTATCAAATTCTTTTGAATTAAATCCTTGTGGTAAATTGCCAATGTAAATACGAATGCTCATAAATTTTTTAAAAAATAATTTGAAGTCTGAACTTTTAAACAAAACTAAGCTATGTGTATTTAATCACATTTTGGCGCATTTTGTTGAATCCATTGCTTTCCTTTATATATAGCTTCATCAAAATTATTCAATCTGTTATGAGCTAGCTCCCTAGAAAGATAATTAATAACCTTACCTAAAACAGGTCCATCTTTAATTTTTAAAGATTCTTTTAAAACTTCCGCTTTTATTAAATTAGACGGATGAAATAATTTATCATCTTTATCTCTCCATCTAGCAAGCCAATCTATATAGTAAGTCTCTGGCAAGAAAAGAATAAAAGAAGGAAGAATAGTTTCTAATTCTTGATGTAAATCAAATCTTTCTCTCTCACTAAATTCATAAATAGTTTTAATATCCAATAAAAGATTCCATTTTCTTAATAGTCTAATTTTGGAAATTTCAGATTTGCTAAATTTTAAATTTTTTAAGGAAAATTCGTCTAAAATTTGAATAAGAAAAAATAGGGGTAAAAATTTATCCTTCTCAAATTTATTAAATGCTTCAACATTAATTTTTTCTAAATCAATACTTATCAAATTTTTTTCTGATTGGACATAGTCAAAAATTTTAAATTCTTTAATTAAGCTTATTGCCTGCGATGCTTTTTCCCCTCTGATTATTCGATTTATTTCATAATTAATTCTTTCACCAGCAACTAAACTTAATTGATTTTTATAAGTTTTAATAAAATTTATTAAATTTACATCAACATTAAAATCTAATTCAGAAATAAATCGAAAGCATCTTAAAATTCTTAAAGGATCATCCAATAAGTTCTGCTTTGAATGAGTTCTCAAAAAAGCAAGCTGTAGATCTTTAATTCCATTTGATGGATCGATGAGAAGTTTTTCTTCAAAAGAAAAAGCAATAGCATTGATAGAAAAATCTCGACTTAATAAATCAATATCCATTGAAGGAGAAAGTTGAGAAGCGATATCAATTGAGATATGTTTAAAAATAATTCTTACTACATCTCTTACCTCATCAAGAATAATAAATTTACCTTCAAATTTATCTGCAATTTTTTTACCAGTCTTAATGGCATTTTTTGGAACCACAATATCAACATCAATTGATGAGTTTAATCTACCTAAAATTAAATCTCTTATATATCCACCTACTAAAAAAGATCCAGAAGGTAAAGAAGATAAAATAAAATCCCAACTATAAAATTTTATACTTCTTTCTAATTCATTAATTATTAGTGTATGATCAATAAAAATATGTTTTTTACGATTTTCTTTCTTGATTATGTGCATTTGCATTAACTGTAAATTAGTTGATAGATGTATGACTTATCATGATGTTGAAAAAAATCATGGTGTTGAGCACATTTGTGATATTCCTAATTTTAAACCAAAAAAACCTTATATTCACGTAAGTATATTCAAAGATTTAAATGGCGATTTTAAAACTGATTGGGATGTCCAATCTTGTTCAAGTTTTTTAGAAGAAGCTGGTAAGTGGTCTAAGTGCAGGCCAGGTTTAGAGTTACCTATTTAAAGGTAAATGCCTTACGAATTAAAAAATTATAATAAATTAACCTTAGCAATTCATAGTACTGATGATTCTTTTGGATTCGCTTATAGAAAAAACAATAACTCATTATCTGAAAACTTTTTTACAAAAAAATTTGAGAAAGATTTATGCAATAATTTAATAGTTGATTTTACAAATTTTATTACAAAAGAAAATTTAAAAAAAATCAATAAAATATCAGTCAGCATAGGGCCATCAAACTTTAATGCATCCAGACAAATTATAGTATTAGCGAGAACTCTCGCTCAGCAAATAAATTGCTCATTATATAGTTTTACTTCTTTTGAATTAATGGCAAAAAGAATTGCTGTGAAAAATAATATCTGTTGCAATAAAAATTCATTTTGGATTTTCAAAAAATTAAAAAGAAGAGGATATATTGCAGGAAAATATGAAATTTGCACTTCTGAAAAACCAAATAAAAATTTTATTATCAAAGAAAAAATTATTCCAAAAGTTTTTGAAGAATTAAAAGATGTAGAGTTTTCTTATCAAGCTGAATATTCTGATATTGAAGATTTAAAAGAATTATTGAATTTATCCAATCAAAATACACAACATTCAAGTTCTAAAACTTGGAATAAAGTTTTACCATTATACCCAATATCCCCAATTAACTAATGATTTATTCAAGCATATTATTTATGGATTCCTGCAAATAATTTGTTACTTTACTTAAATCATTTTTTGATGCACCTTCAGGGGGATTAATTGGTTTCCCAACTTTAATAACTATTTTTGTGAACAATGGAAGAAAAAACTTTAATCTCAATAATCTATGCGAATTAATAATTGCAACTGGTAATAACATTTTTTTATTTTTAAAAGATAGAAGAGCTGCCCCTTGTTTTGGTTTATTTACACGACCATCTTTTTGGCGAGTGCCGTCAATAAAAATACCAATACTATTGTTGTTTGATAATTTTTCACATGCAATTTTAATAGTTGTTTTATCTACTAAGCCTCTCTTTACAGGATAAGCTCCACATGATTTTATTATGAAACCAAGTAAAGGGATTCTAAAAAGTTCTGACTTAGCCATAAAAGATATATTTCGACCAATAGCATGACCTAGTAAAGGTGGATCAAGCAGGGATCCGTGATTAGATACCATTATAAAAGAACCTTTTTGAGGAATGTTTTCTCTCCCAATTAAATTGCCTCTAAATATAAATTTATAAATCGGAAAAATAATTATTTGGCTTACTAATTTATAAATTAATTTTTGATAAAAATAACTTTTCATAGAATCAGTATTTAATTTGATCTGCAGAAGAAACTTGAGAAATTTTTACATCCTTTAAATGCCTTTTACCTAGACCACCTAGGACATTAGATGGGCCAATTTCTACCATTTGAAGAATACTATTTTCTTTCATTAAATCCATAGTTTGACGCCATCTAACACCATTGCACATTTGATTTTTAAACCTAACCTTAAGCTCCTTTGGATCATTACATAGTGATGGATTAGAATTACTTATGACGGGTATCGAAGGCTGATTAAATTCTAGAGTGTCTAAATATTTTGAAAATTGATATGCTGGTTCTTTCATAAATGGTGAATGAAAAGCACCCGAAACATTTAATTTCAGGAATCTTTTTGCCTTAATTCGTTTTGAAATATTATCTAAAGCTTTTTCGCTTCCTGATAAAACAACTTGAGAAGAGCTATTGTCATTTGCTATTACAAGATCGTCAATCTCCTCCACCAGTAAATCTAATTGATCTCTATCAAAACTTATTAATGCTGCCATAGATCCCTTTGCGGCATCTGCCATTAATCCTGATCTAACTTTTATAAGTTGCACACAATCTTCAAAAGACAAAACATCGGCGCAATATAGAGCCGTAATTTCACCTAAACTATGCCCAGCAAGATAGGTTGGTTTATAACCATTTTCTTTTAACGAGTCCAATAAGGCTGATTCCACGAGAAAAAGACAAATTTGAGTGTTCTTTGTATTATTTAAATCATCAGAAAGATTTTTTTCATCAGAATTAAGTTCACAAATTTCAAACAAATTCCTCTCGAATACTTCAGAGGCATAATTAAACCTATATTTTGCATTTGGCAAATCTATAATTTTTTTTGCCATACCAATTTTTTGTGAACCCTGACCAGGAAATACCCAAGCTACTGTCATAATAAAACTTTTTTATTAACCCCATCGAATAAGGGCTGCACCCCAACTTAACCCAGCACCAAAACCACTTGTAGCAATAATATCATTTTCTTTAATTTTCTTATTTCTTATAGCCTCATCTAGCATTAAAGGAATAGTTGCCGCTGAAGTGTTTCCGTAGTTACTTAAATTACTGAGAATCTTTTCTGATGAAACATTTAGCCTGTCTCCAACAGAATCTAATATTCTTTGATTGGCTTGATGTAATAAAAGCCAATTAAGTCTCTCAGATTTAAAATTTGTTTTTTTTAATAAATTATCAATAATTAATGGTACCTCTCTAACTGCAAATTTATATACTTCTTTTCCATTCATCTCAATTGCAGAAAAACCCCCACTTGAAAAATTAATATCATCAATAATTAGATCTTGATTATTTTGAGATGGAAGATTCAAGAAAGAACCTTTTTGACCATCAGTTTTCATAATAAAGCCAAGTAAATTATCAAATTCATTTGTTGCTTCGATTGCTATTGCACCCGCTCCATCTCCGAATAAAATACAAGTTTTTCTATCATTCCAATCTACATAACTTGAAAGTTGATCTGAGCCTATTACTACAGCTCTTTTATAACTTCCTGATTTTAAAAACTGAGTAGCTGTTATTGAAGCAAATAAGAAACCGCTACAAGCAGCTGTCAAATCAAACGCAACAGCATTAATTGCACCTAGTTTTGATTGGATTTCAGGAGCAGAGCCAAATAAATCATTTGGAGTTGATGTAGCTAAAATTATTAGATCAATTGTTTCAATATCCCATTTAGCCATCTCAATTGCTCCCAATGCTGCCTTATAACCCATCTCGCTAACATTTTCTGATAATCCAGAAATTCTTCTCTGCGAGATACCTGTTCTAGATTTTATCCATTCATTACTAGTATCTACCTTCTTACTAATTTCCTGATTCGTCAGAATTTGATTTGGTACATAACTTCCGCTACCTTTAAATGAGACTCCAATTTGATTTAAATTTATTCCTTCCAAAAGAGTTATCTAATTACTTATATAAGTCAAACATAAATCTGACAAAATATGGTTTAAGAATTTAAAACTTGAAGCTTTTGAAGTTGATTTAAATTTTCCATGACATTATGATTTACAGCAGAATGAGCCAAACGCAGAGCACTTACTACAGATAAAGACTTACTACTACCATGGCCAATTACACAAATACCATTTACCCCAAGCAACAATGCTCCTCCATGTTCAGCATGATCTAACCTTTTCTTAATTCTTAGTAAATTACTTTTTAAAAAAGCAGAGCCAACCTTCCCCCTTCTGCCTCTAGGCAGTTCGGATCTTAAAATATCTAATAGAACACCACCAACTGACTCAAGAAATTTAAGTAATATATTTCCTGTAAAGCCGTCACAAACAACTACATCAAAATCACCTGATAAAACATCTCTTCCCTCACAATTACCTCCAAAATCAAAACTTTTTTCATTGGAAAGTAATTCAAATGTTTTTATAGATAAATCATTCCCTTTACATTCTTCTTCTCCAATATTTAATAATCCAATTCGTGGTTTTTTTATTTGTAAAACATCTTTGGCATAAACATCACCAAGAAGTGCAAATTGATGCAGATAAGATGGCTTACAATCAGTATTTGCTCCGACATCGAGAACTAATACAGGTCGATTTTGATCTCTAGTAGGGAATAATGCTCCAATAGCAGGGCGTTCGATACCTTTCAATCTCCCTATCCTAAATATCGCAGAGGCCATAAGAGCTCCTGAGTTACCTGCCGAATAAACAGCTTTTGCCTTATTAGTTTTAACCAAATCCATAGCAACATTTATACTCGCATCTTTTCTTTTTCGTACTGCTGTTGCTTCTTCATTCATCCCTATGGGATCTCCACTATCTATTAATTCAAGACGATTATTATCAATTTCTTTTTCCAACAAATCTATTAGACCAACTTTTTCTGCTTCATATCTAACTTTTTCAATTTTGCCTACAAACTTTATATTTATAGGAAATCTACTAATAGCATCGAGACAGCCCTCTAAAATAGGCACAGGTGCATAATCTCCCCCCATACCATCAACTGCGATCCAAATCCTCTGAGAATTTGGTAAATCTTCTTTACTTATCAAATTATCACTATTTTGTAATCTTTTTAAAGGGTCAAAAACTAATGGCTGTAATGTATTTTTTGCAATTGAACTAGCACTTGAAACTACACTACTAGCTGTGTTAACAACTGATTCAGCACTAGAGACCACATTACCCGCAACATTACCTGCAACATTACTTGCAGAACTTACAACGGAACCAGCACCAGCAACCACGTTACCTGCAACATTACTTGCAGTTACAGCAGAATTAGCCGCAGTATCAACTATTGATGTTACAGCAGAATTTCTTTTATACCAAATAACTAATCTTCTTATAGTTCTAGACTTTTTATTTAAAGAATCTTTTTCCATCTATTTACCGTCAAATGGAGATATATCAACTATCCTCTGAAACAAATATCCTGTACCTCTTGCTGTAAGAATTAATTCAGGATTTGCAGGGTCAGCTTCCAATTTTGATCTTAATCTAGATATATGAACATCCACTACTCTTGTATCTACATGTCTTTCAGGTGTGTAGCCCCAAACTTCTTTCAAAATCTCTCCACGACTAAATGGCTCTCCTGATCGACTAACTAACAGTTCTAAAAGACTAAATTCCATACCTGTTAATCTGATTCTTTCATCACTTTTGAAAACTTGTCTTCGATTTGTATCAATTTTAATGTCCGTAACTAAAATTAAACCTGAATTTGGCATTCCAGGAAGTTGCTCTTTATCTATTCGTCTTAATACACACCTAATTCTAGCTTCTAATTCTTTTGGACTAAATGGTTTAACCACATAATCATCAGCGCCTAATTCTAAACCTGTAATTCTATCAGCAACATCTCCTAATGCGGTCAACATGACTATAGGTACATCTGAGTCTTTTCTTAATTCTTGACAAACTCCATATCCATCTAATTTTGGCATCATTACATCGAGTACAACCAAGTCAGGATCGTAATCTTTAAACAATTTCAATGCTTCTTTACCATCACAAGCAGTTACTACTTTGTAGCCAATCATTGAGAGACGAGTCTCGAGAATTCTTCTAATGCTTGCCTCGTCATCAGCGACAAGTATTGTTTCTTTTGTTTGACTAGATACAGCCATTTGTTTCTATTAGCTAATCAGTAAGAGAATTTATCTTTTACCCAATCTAACTTGTAGAGGGGCAAAATCCCAAACATCTCAGTTCCTCAATCTAATGAAAAATTAAATGTCTAGTAAATTTTCGACTTTTATTTGTCAAAATTGCGGGTCTGAAACTTCTCAATACTTTGGCAGATGCGTAAATTGTAATGAATGGAATACGATCGTTGAAGAAACAAAAAATACTAGATCTAAAATAACTAATATTAATAAAAGTAAAAAATCTAAGCTGTTTAATGAAATAGAAATAGATAATTTATCAAGATTCACAAGCGGTTTTAAAGAGTTTGACAGAGTACTCGGAGGTGGAATAGTACCAGGATCTATAGTTTTACTTGGCGGAGAACCAGGAATTGGAAAAAGTACAATAGTACTTCAATCAGCAGGAAAAATATCTCTTAATGAAAAAGTTTTATACATCACTGCAGAAGAATCTTTAGAACAAGTAAAAATCAGATGGGAAAGATTAAATCAAAACAGCCTGGATTTAAAAATTTATGCAGAAACCAATTTATATTTAATTATCGAAGAGATTAAAAAAATAAAACCTGGTTTTGCGATTATTGATAGTATCCAAGCTATTAATAATGATGAGATGGAAAGTACTCCAGGATCCGTTTCCCAAGTAAGGACTTGTTCATCTGAACTTCAGAATCTTGCGAAAGAAAATAATATAGCGCTTTTGATAATAGGCCACGTTACGAAAGATGGAGCTCTTGCAGGTCCAAAAACTTTAGAACATTTAGTAGATGTGGTA
>QCVV01000028.1 GCA_003210235.1 Prochlorococcus sp. AG-686-O05
TTTTATTGATATTTTTAACAGCTATTCCTACAATTTCTATATCTTTTAAGATTGGATGTAAGTCATTTGTCGATTTTAGAATTTTAAAAATACCTTTTCCCACAGTTCCAAAACCTATAATTCCAATTTTACATTTTTGCATTTGTTATCTTTTATTATAATTCCAATTTTATATTATTATTCCGACAAAAAATCATTTGCCTGAGACTGCATTTTTAAAAGAATATTTAAAAAACCATTTGATCTAGATGGAGTTAAACTTGCTTTTAAACCAGTATCTTCTATAAATTTACTGTTTATGTTAACGACTTCTTTTGGCGTTAATTCATTCATTCCATAAATAAGGAATGAAAGTAAACCCTTTGTTATCAAAGCATCAGAATAGCCTTCCCAGTAAATTTTACCCTCTTGAAAACTTGCTTTAACAAAGACTTCAGAAACACATCCCTGAACTTTATTTTCGGGAATTAGGATGCTATTATTTGGAACTTTCAATTTTTTGCCTAACCATAAAATAAATTCATATTTTCTTTTGGGATCTTCTGCGTTTTTCAGTTTCTCAACTAATTTATATAATTCAGTATAAGTTTCTTTTTTTTTCATCCTTATAAAACTATTAAATAACTAAATTAAATACACACTATACTAATATTTCTTTTTCCGTAATAAAACCTGATAGAGGGATATCCCAATCAGCTTTAGTCAATAATTTATTGCTTACACAATTAGAAGTCAAAATCCCAATACATGGAATATTTCTCCAATTTTTATTTTTCCTTAATTTATCAAAATATCCACCACCATATCCTAATCTTATTAAATTTCTATCAACAGAAAGACAAGGAATAAACATAATACTAATTTTTTCATAACTTAATTTATTTGAAGAAAAAGGAGCTAGTATCCCATGTAAATCTTTAGATAATTGTTTCTTATCCCAGGCACAAAATAAGAGATTTTTATCTTTTTCACATCTTGGCAAGGCTAATAAATATTCATCCCTAAGACCCCTTAAATCAACTTCGTTTTCAAGAGGCCAATAAATTCCAATATACTTTTTTTTAAAATCTTTTCTAAAGATTGAATCAACATATGATTTAACATTAATTTCAACATTTCTCATGTCAAAAGCTGTATTTTTATTTCTCAAATTTTTAAAAAATTTTCTCTCTAAATTCTTTTTTTCTGAGATCACCATAATTTATATTTAATTAAATCCTTCTTCATTTAATTTTGTTAGGGCTATTGCTAGTGCATCTGCAGAGTCATCAGGTTTTGGTGCATAGGTTAAGTTTAGGTTAAACATTACCGCTTCAATAACTTCCTTCTTTGATGCTTTGCCAGAACCTGCAATGGTAAGCTTAACTTGAGAAGGCGCGTACTCACTAACTTTAATGTTCT
This sequence comes from Prochlorococcus sp. AG-686-O05, assembly GCA_003210235.1. Classification (GTDB taxonomy): domain Bacteria; phylum Cyanobacteriota; class Cyanobacteriia; order PCC-6307; family Cyanobiaceae; genus Prochlorococcus_A. Next base: position 1,402 of record QCVV01000028.1, read on the forward strand.
TGGAAGCAAATACCATCATGATTACTCCCCGAGCCTGAACGACACTTATGGTAGTGCTAGATCTATAAAAGAAAAACTTCTCTACAGCAGCAATATCAGGTTTCCATTTATCAATTAATGTATTAAGATCATCAAATATTTCATAAAGTCTATCTCCTTCTTCTTTATTTTTATTGGTTTCAATTACTCCACAATCAAGAAATATCTTCTTTTCATTTTGAATCTCAATAATTCCATATCCAACTCTTCCTAATCCAGGGTCAATTCCAATAATCCTCACTTTATTATTCTTGTGATGATAATTGAAATTTGGAAAGGTCATCTTTTTCATTTAAATCAAAGACTTTACAGAAGGCTTGAATGACTCTTTCTCCTGAATCAACTTGCTCTAAAGGATCTTTTCTTAATCGATGCCTTAAAGAACACGTAATTACTCTAGCTATATCTTCTTCTTGAACTTCAGTTCTTCCCTCAAATGCAGCAATTGCCCTTGCAGATCGATTAGTTACAATATCTCCTCTTAATCCATCAACATCAAGTTCGCCACAAATGGCAGATATATTTAATCTCAGATCATTATCCATTTTAACTGAATTTAATAGCTCTTGAGCTTTAATAACTTTTTGCTGAAGGTCATTTTGCTGTTTCTCAACACTTATTGAGAATTCATCGGGGTTATCATCAAATGAAGTTCGTTGATCAACAACTTGAACCCTTAATTCGGCATCTCTTACTGTCTTAACCTCAACGCTCATACCAAACCTATCTAATAACTGAGGTCTAAGTTCTCCTTCTTCTGGGTTGCCAGAGCCAATCAAAACAAATCTTGCAGGATGTCTAACCGAGACTCCCTCTCTCTCAACAGTGTTCCATCCAGAAGCAGCTGAATCTAAAAGGACATCAACCAAATGATCATCAAGAAGATTAACTTCGTCTACATATAACAGCCCTCTATTAGCTTTTGCTAATAAGCCTGGTTCAAAAGCTTTAATACCCTCGCTTAAAGCCTTTTCAATATCAATAGTTCCGCACAATCTATCTTCTGTTGCACCTAAGGGTAAATCAACCATTGGTACTTGTTTTTCATCTTTCTCTAAACTTTCTCCTTGTACAATTTTCTCTAAAACTTCTTTACTTTGTAAATCAGGATCTATAAGAGAACTATTATACGGATCATCTTTAACCACATCTATTGCTGGTAACAAGTCTGCGAGAGCTCTAATAGTAGTAGATTTACCAGTACCTCTATCACCCATAATCATTACTCCTCCAATCCTTGGATCTATAACATTTAACAAAAGAGCTAATTTCATTTCTTCTTGACCAATTACAGCCGTAAAAGGGAAAACTCTTCTTTTCTTTGAAGTATTCACAACTTTAGTTTTACTTAATTTTCGAATGATCAATAGATGATACTTCAGAAAATGTTATTAGTAAATATCAAAACTAATTGAAAATCATAATCATATTTGAGATTATTTATATCTAAAATAATTTCTTATTCCAAAAAGTTTTATAATACTTAAATTTTATTACAGGAACAACGAACACCAGTTGAGAATATATTCAAACCTACAATCATCACATAATGTAATTTAATAATTAATTTTTTGCTTCAAGTTTTTAAATTACTACAATTTTACTTATCTTTTGAGTTATTCAAAAACCAGTTAATTTGGTGAACGATTCCTCTCAATATATTTATCTCATAACTTGAAGTCTTAGCTTTTAATATAAATTTTTTAAACTTACCGATTTTTGAATTTGCAGTATGTTCCAAAAGATACCCAGTTCTAATAAGAATTTCCTCTATTTCTTTAAAAGATTCATAAATTTGTTTTGATGATGCGAGGTCAAATACTTGTAACTCTTTCTCTAAATTATTTGTTGAAGATTTTGTTAATTCATACAAAATTATTGAAACAGCATGAGATAGGTTTAAAGAGGGATAATTTTGAGAAGTTTCAATATTAAGAATTTTATGGGCATAAAGTAATTCATTATTACTTAAACCTCTATCCTCTCTTCCAAATAAAATCCCTAAATTATTAATCTCTACAAAAGATGAAATCCATTTAGATATGTCTTCTGGAGATTCACATTCAATATCCTTACTTAAATCAATCCTCCCACACGTAGCAAGGACCAAATCACAATCAAAAATTGCTTGTTCAATATTATCAAAAATCTTACAATTATCAATATATTTTTGGCCTTTTAGAGCCATTTTTTTTGCTTCTAAGGAAAAAATATCACATTTTGGAGAAACAATCCTTAATTCATTAATATCAAAATTAGAACATACTCTTGCTATACTTCCAACATTCAAAGGCCCATTTGGTTCGACCAATACAATATTCAAATTAAGACTTTTTTTCTTCAAATTTATTACAAGCTATATTAATACGTTAATAAATTAGAAATGTTTTGAGGATCAATTTCAAAACTCGGCACAGGAGGGGTAACTCCCTCAATAACTTGTTTTATGATTTCTGTATCATTTAAAAGCAGAGTTATTGAATGTAAATCTGGTCGAACTAATTCTCTAGCAGTAATACCACGACATCCAACACAATTGATTTTAAAAAGAGTATTTCCTTCTTTAACAGAACCCTTAAGTGCAAGAGTATTAAGAATATATGTTTTATTTTCTTCATAATTAAAATAAAATAAAAAACCACTAATTAATAAAATCATAAAAACAATAAAAAATAGTTTCCAGATTTTCATTTTTAAAGTTTTTTCTGCTGCAGATGATGAAGATATTGTCACAAAAAAATGTCTACGTGTAACAATTGTGGATGAGAAATAAAAAAAATGCCAAAAAATGATTGAACCTCTTTTATGTGGGATAGTATTAGGATTAGTTCCAATAACCCTACTAGGATTATTTGTTAGCGCGTGGAATCAATATAGGAGAGGCTCAGGAATATTAGATATGGATTAAAAAAGACAATTTTGATTGACCATAAGTTCTAACATCATAAATTTCCCACAGAATGTTAGTCTTAATATCCAAATCTAATGAATGTTCGCAAATAACGATAGTACCTTTCTTTATAAAATTACAATTAAATATTTGATTTAAAACCAACTCATGGTAGTTAGCTCTATATGGGGGATCTAAATATATAAAGTCAAATTTTATTTTATTAAAATCATTTGAAGAAGATATATTCCTTTCAGTTTTAGGCTTTGTCCAAATTAATACATCTTTGCAAATAACTTCAATATCATTTTTTCGATTAACTATATTTTGCAATGAGTAAAGATTTTTTAAACATATTTTCGTATTGTTTTTATTTTTATCTATTGCAACTATTTTTTTTGCACCATGATTATATGCTTCACAAGATATTGCCCCAGTTCCACTAAATAAATCTAACCAATTAGAATTTTCTACTGTGTTATTCAAAATATTAAAAATAGCTTCTCTAACCATTAGGGTTGTTGGTCTGGTATCAATATTGTTTGGGCTCTCAAGCCTTCTTCCTCCAATTAACCTCAAATTTGTTTTCATATATTACATGGAATTATTGAATACTTTTAATCCATCTACGTAAAAGTTTTTCTCCGGTTTTCCCTGATTTTTCAGGGTGAAACTGGCAAGCCATTAAATTATCTTGTTCTATCATTGCTGTTAATTTTTCAGAACCATAACTAACATTTGCAGTTATTAAATTAGTATTTGAGGGCACTGCATGATAGGAATGAACAAAATATACCCAATTATTTAACTCATCCTGTTTTAATAAGCTATTATTAAATGTTGGATGAAGTTCGCACCAACCAATATGAGGAATTCTTTGATCAGACAATTGAGGGATTTTGTTTACTTGGCCTTTTACTATTCCAAGTCCATTAATTGAGCCTTCATCACTTGATTCAAAAAGTAATTGCAATCCAAGACAAATACCTAAAAATGATTTTCCACTTTTAATCCAATTTTTAATATCAATTATTAGATCTGTATTTCTGAGATTATTAATTGCAGGGTCAAAAGATCCAACTCCAGGAAGTATTAAGGCTTTACAATGTTTTGTTTGATCTTTATTTTTAATTAAAATTATCTCTTGCTCAAGAGATTCTAAGGCTTTTGTTACGGAATGAATATTACCCATCCCGTAATCTATGAGTCCTATTTTAGACAATAACTTTTACTATAAGTGTTTCGATAAGGTACTTGAAAGAGTCGCTTTTGGTACTGCTCCGACAACAGTATCAACTTTTTGACCACCTTTGAAGATCATTAAGGTTGGGATACTTCTGATTCCATATTGACTTGCAACATTTGGATTCTCATCTGTATTTAATTTAAATACTTTAATTTTACCTTCAAAGTCTTTAGAAATCTCCTCTACAACTGGTGCGACCATTCTGCAAGGGCCACACCATGGAGCCCAAAAATCAACTAAGACTGGCAGGTCACTTTGCAAGACTTCTTTATCGAATGAAGAATCAGTTACGGAGGGGGCTGATGACATAATTTAGATATTCCTTTTAGAAAATTTAGCAAGCTATTCTTTTAAGTGATGATTTCATTACAGATAAAAACATATAAGTAACAAAACAACTTAAAAAAGCCCGATAAATCGGGCGATTTGGTGTGTGAGGAGTATGGGGTTTCCCCCATAATTTAATGATAACTCCTAAAAAGAAATTTTATCGATTTAAAGCGATATCATTTTATATTATTTACCCATTCCAAGTTGTTGAGCTTTTTGATACACTTTTCCCTCTGTCAACAGAGATGGTGCAATTACAATCTCGACATTTTGCATTTCTTTAATATTTTTAGCTCCAAGTGTACTCATTGATGTTCTGATAGCTCCAAGTAAATTATGTGTCCCGTCATCTAGTAATGCAGGTCCTTTTAGGATTCTTTCTAAAGAACCTGTAGAACCAACTTCAATTCTTGTACCTCTTGGTAAAACTGGACTAGGTGTTGCCATTCCCCAGTGAAATCCATTACCTGGAGCACTTAATGATTTAGCTATTGGAGAACCAATCATTACAGCATCAGAACCACAAGCAAGACATTTACAAATATCTCCACCAGTAATAATTCCTCCATCAGCAATTATTGGAACATAACGACCAGTTTCTTCAAAATAATTATCTCTTGCTTTACTGCAATCAGATATAGCTGTTGCCTGAGGTATTCCTATTCCTAAAACCCCTCTAGAAGTACAAGCAGCGCCAGGACCAATTCCCACCATAAGTCCTGCTACTCCAGCTTTCATAAGTAGATCTGCTACATCATAAGTTACACAATTTCCCGCTATAACGGGAACTTTTAAAGATTGACAGAGACTTTCAATATTTAAGGTCTCCTTTCCATCCATACCTAAATGTTCGGTTGAAACTACAGTTCCTTGTAAAAAAAATAAATCTATTTTTGATTTAACTAGTGTTTCTTTAAATTTTATGGCAGCCTGAGGGGTTCCACTTAAAGCTGCTATCCCACCTTTTTCTTTAATATCGTTAATTCTTTGAATTATTAGATCTTCCTTTATAGGTTCACTGTATATTTTTTGCATTAAGGGCACAAATTCTCCTTTTCCAACAGATGAGATTTGGGTCAATATTTCTTTTGGATTTTCATATCTGGTCTGAATACCCTCCATATTAAGAACACCAAGAGCTCCTAACTTAGAGAGCTCTACAGCAGTATTTACATCAACAACACTATCCATTGCACTTGCAATTATTGGAATTTCTCTTTTAATATTTCCAATTGACCAAGAAGGGTTAGTTAAATCATAATCAAGAGTTCGATTTCCAGGAACTAATGCTATTTCATCAATACCATAAGCTCTTCTAACTTTTTTGTTTAAACCAATTTCAATATTCACGATTTTTTTATTTATTCTGATTAAATTAACAACTAAAGGTGTAATAAGCCAATAAATATTGAAAAACAAAAGAGTTTTTTTATTATTTGAATATAAATGTGAGTATTTGATAATTAATTAATAGCTTTTTTTTATTCATTCTGACAATCAGGGATTATTATTAAAGAAAGGTTTTTTATATGTCCGATATTGTTGATTCTGAGAATTCTGGTTTGAGTGAAAATAACGATCGAATCATTCAGACTGATTTAAGAAATGAGATGTCACGCTCTTACCTAGAGTATGCGATGAGTGTCATCGTCGGACGTGCTCTTCCAGATGCAAGAGATGGATTAAAACCAGTTCACAGAAGGATTCTATACGCGATGTATGAGCTTGGTTTAACGAGCGGTAGGCCATACAGAAAATGTGCAAGGGTTGTCGGAGAGGTTTTAGGAAAGTACCATCCTCATGGTGATACGGCTGTTTACGATGCATTAGTACGAATGGCACAAGATTTTTCTATGAGAATGCCATTAATAGATGGACATGGGAACTTCGGGTCGGTAGATAATGATCCGCCTGCCGCCATGAGATATACAGAATCACGTCTTCAATCCCTAACAGACGAAAGTTTACTCGAGGATATTGAATCTGAGACTGTGGATTTTTCCGATAATTTTGATGGCTCACAACAAGAACCAACTGTTTTACCCGCTAGAATTCCCCAACTCTTATTAAATGGATCATCAGGTATTGCTGTTGGAATGGCAACTAATATACCTCCGCATAATTTAGGAGAAATAATTGATGGTCTTAAAGCTATAATTAGAAACCCCTCAACGGAAGACAAAGAACTTTTTGAATTAATTAAAGGACCAGATTTTCCTACTGGAGGCCAGATTTTAGGAAGAGATGGTATCAGAGAGACCTTCAAATCTGGAAGAGGGTCGATAACTATGAGAGGGGTTGCAGATATTGAACAAATCAAATCTCCTGGAAGAGCAGAAAAAGATGCCGTGATAATCACTGAGCTTCCATTTCAAACTAATAAAGCAGCTCTTATAGAAAGAATTGCAGATCTAGTAAATGAGAAAAGATTAGAGGGAATATCTGATATTAGAGATGAAAGTGATAGAGATGGGATGAGAATTGTAATTGAGCTTAAAAGAGATGCCTATCCTCAAGTTGTTCTAAATAATTTATTTAAAATAACACCTCTACAAAATAACTTCAGTGCAAATATTTTAGCTCTAGTCAACGGAGAACCAATAACACTTTCTCTGAGGAAAATGCTAGATGTATTTCTAGAATTTAGAATTGAAACAATCAAAAGAAGAACAAGTTTCTTATTAAAAAAAGCAGAGGAAAGAGATCACATTATCAAAGGACTTCTTTTAGCCCTTGACTCTATGGATAACATTATAAATTTAATAAGATCTGCAAAAGATACGAATTCAGCAAGAGAGCAACTGCAAAACGATCATGAATTATCTGTAATTCAAGCAGATGCAATTTTACAAATGCAATTAAGAAGATTAACAGCTTTAGAGGCAGATAAAATTAAAGCAGAACATGATGAACTTACAAGAAAAATTACAGATTACCAAAATATATTGAATGATAAAGAAAGAATAAATGAAATTATTCTTGAAGAGCTTAGTAAAATAGATGAAAGATTTTCATCTCCGAGAAAAACAGAGATTCTCAATTTAGGCGGTGGGCTAGATGATATTGACTTAATAGCTAATGAAAGATCCGTTGTTTTGTTAACGACTGCAGGATACTTAAAAAGAATGCCTGTAAATGAATTCGAATCTACAAGCAGGGGGTCCAGAGGTAAAGCCGGAACAAAGAATCAACAAGATGATGAAGTTAAATTATTCATAAGCTGCAATGACCATGATACGCTTCTACTTTTCAGTGATAGAGGAGTGACTTATGCTCTTCCAGCATATCGAGTACCCATGAGTAGTAGAACAGCTAAAGGGACTCCTTCTGTCCAACTACTCCCAATACCAAGAGAAGAACAAATTACCTCTCTTGTTTCAGTAGATTCATTCGATAATGAGTGTTATTTATTAATGCTTACCAAAGCTGGATTTATAAAAAGGACTCCACTATCTGCTTTTTCAAAAGTACGTTCAAATGGTTTAATAGCAATTAACCTAGAAGAGGGAGATGCTTTAACTTGGGTTAGATTATCAACAGAAGGAGATAGTGTCTTGATTGGGTCAAGCAGAGGAATGACTATTCACTTTAGGTTAGATATTAATGAATTAAGACCTCTTGGAAGAACTGCTAGGGGTGTTAAATCAATGAACTTAAAAGAAGGAGATAAACTTGTTTCAATGGATGTTTTAAGTTGTGACCTTGTTGATCAATTGGCAAATCTTGACGAGGAAGATATTGAGAATGAGGAAGACTTTGAAAGTAAGTCTTCAAATGGTCCTTGGGTTCTAGTCGCCAGTGCTTTTGGTCTTGGAAAAAGAGTTCCCGTTACAAAATTTAGATTACAAAAACGTGCAGGTATGGGATTAAGAGCAATAAAATTCAGAATCAAAGATGATTCACTCGTAGGCCTTAAAGTTCTTGGAGAAGGTGAAGAATTACTTTTGGTTACCGAAAAAGGTGTAATCGTGAGAACTAAAGCCGATAAAATTTCTCAACAATCAAGAGCTGCCACAGGTGTAAAATTACAACGACTAGATGATGGAGATCATTTATCCGAGGTTGTGTTGGTTCCTCATGAACAAATTGAGGAAGAAGATCAATCAATTTCCAATGAAAAAGAAACTTAACAACATTTAGATTAGAAAGTTCTTATGGAAATTCTTGATATTTTAATATTAGGTTCTGGACCTGCAGCATTATGTTTAGCTTCAGAATTAGCCAAACAAAATCTTAATATCAAGGGAATATCAACTAAATCTCCCTATGAAAAATGGGGGAACACATATGGTATTTGGGCTTCTGAATTAGAGGAATTTGGTTTAGCATCTTTGTTGTCTCATAGATGGTCAAAAACTGTGAGCTATTTTGGAGATGGAATAAAGGACAAAGGAAATAAACCTACAAAACATTGTTATGATTATGGTTTAATAAATCAAGAGGCTTTTCAAAATGAACTTTTGAAAACCTGCAAAGGTATTCAATGGTTGAATGAAACTGCAAAATTAATTACATCAGAAAACAAAATTTCTGAAGTAATTTGTTTATCAGGGTTAAAGCTAAAGGCAAGATTAGTAATTGATGCAAGTGGTCACAATAGTAAATTTATTCAAAGGCCATTTTCAAAAGAAGTCGCCCAGCAAGCTGCATATGGAATAGTCGGTAAATTTTCTATTCCTCCTGTAAAAAAAGATCAATTTGTTTTAATGGATTTTCGTTCTGACCATTTAGATGATGAAGAGTTGTTGAAATCGCCTTCTTTTCTTTATGCAATGGATTTAGGGAGTGAAACTTATTTTGTTGAAGAGACATCTCTAGCTAGTTACCCTCCTTTTTCGCAAGAACATCTAAAAAAAAGACTTTTAAGTAGACTAAATAATAAAGGTATAAAAGTAGTTGAGATATTTCATGAAGAGAATTGCTTATTCCCTATGAATTTACCACTACCATGTAAAAATCAATCAGTTCTTGGTTTTGGAGGAGCCGCAAGTATGGTTCATCCTGCATCTGGATATATGATTGGATCTCTATTAAGAAGAGCTCCACTTCTTGCTAAAAAATTAGCAATCTTTTTGAAAGAACCAAACTATAGTTCACTAGAGTTGGCCACCAAAGGATGGTCAGTCTTGTGGCCATATGAACTAACTCAAAGACATAGGCTTTATCAATACGGTCTCAGGAGATTAATGAGCTTTGATGAAAGTAGATTAAGAAGTTTCTTTTCTAATTTCTTCAAATTGTCAACAGAAGAATGGGTTGGCTTTCTAACCAATACACTTCCATTACCAAAACTAGTTTATGTAATGAGTAAAATGTTTATCAATTCACCTTTAAAAGTTAAGCTTGGGATGTTAAAGATAAAATAAGATTTTTATAATTGCCAATCTTTAATTCTTATATTAGGAAATATTTTATCTTCTTCTTCAATATTTTTGAGAAATTTATAATCAATATTAGATTTGTTTTCTAACATCTTAATTAATTTCCAGAATCTAAAAAGATGTCTATCAATCCTTTCTTTAGCCAGTTCCGTTGTTGTTCCAGCCTTTAAAATGAAACTCCAATCAGACGATTCAGAAAGAAGTAACTCTCTAGCTGCCTGCTTTAATAATCTTATAGAAAAATCATCATTAAATTTTTTACTAGATAATTCAACAAAAACAGCCCCTGCTTTTGTGATTTCTGGAACTATCCATGCATTTTTATCATTAAGCCAATAATTATGAAATCCCCCCTGCCCCCAACTTGAAGGAGAAGGATCGCAAATTTGAAGGTTAGGATTTTGTAGGAGAATTTCCTTTAAATTTGTAAGCTTAATGAAATATTTTGGAGATTTTTTAAGTATATTTTCAATAAATCTTGGTCCCTCATACCACCAATGTCCAAATAATTCAGCATCAAATGGAGCAATTAGCAAAGGTTCAAATGATTCTGATAAAGAAAGGGTCTTTAATTGTTTAGATCTTGATAAAAGATAATTTTCAGCATGTTCTTCAACTTTTTTTATAGCCTCATCCTCTATATAAAATTCTTTTTTGCCTAATGAACATTTATTATTCGTAATTCTATGAAATTTCAATCCTAAAGGCCTGCTTGTTGGAATGCCTTTTTTTTGTAGTTCTGAGGAAGATAATTCCCAACCTAAGTCTTTATGAAATTCTCTATAAACTGGATTCCCTGGGTATCCTTCTCTTGAGGACCAAACTGGCAATGTTGATTCACTATCTCTCCCAAAAAAAGCCACCCCTTTTTTTGAACAAATAGGTGCATATACACCATACCTTGGCCTTGGTGATCCATTCAAAATCCCATGTCCGTCTAAAACTGCATACCTAATTCCACAGTTATGTAATATGTCATCAAGATCTTCATAATATGCGCACTCAGGCAACCAAATACCTAAGGGTTTTGTTCCAAAAATAACTTCATGACTTCTTATAGCAGTATTTATTTGACCTAAAACTGTTTCAGGGTTTTCTCTAAGGATTGGTAAATATCCATGTGTTGCCGCACAAGTAAGAATATCTAAATTTCCAGTCAAATTTAAATTTTCAAATCTTTTTATTAAATCTCCAGAACATTTTTCCCAATATAAATAATTATTTTTAATATTTCTTAGAAGAAATTCAGATGCAGCTTGTTCTTTTTTAGGTAAATCACTCAAAAATTCTATTCTTGTTTTAATCCAAGATGAGTATTTCTTTTGAATTTGTTTATTTTGAAGTAGAGATAATAAGGTTGGAGATAAACTGAGGGTTAATTTTGTATTGTTAATATTTTGTTTTTTACTTGATTCCATTATTTGTAGCAATGGAATATAACATTCGAGTATAGCTTGGAATAACCAATCTTCTTCTAAGGAATTTTTTTCATTTTTTTTAACATAAGGGAGATGAGCATGTAGAACTATAGCCAATCTGCCTAAGTATTTTTTATTAGGGAGAGGCCCATTCATAGTTTTTTAAGATTTATGATG
>QCVV01000029.1 GCA_003210235.1 Prochlorococcus sp. AG-686-O05
AATAAAAAAAAGATTACAGAAAGTTTCAGCTTTTGCTGTTTCCAAATACTTAATGGAAGACTTAACCAGTATGAAACCCTTAACTATCTTAAAAAATGTGGCTTTAACACCCCTCACAGTTACTTCACAAATTTTACGAGCCAAGTAGAGTTATTTAGAAAAAGATGGTTAGATGGAAAGATATTTTCTAAATACCCAACTGATGGAATTGTCATCAAAGTAAATAGCAGAAAATTGCAATTACTTAGAGAAACAAATTTTTCAAAATACAATGAATGGCAATATGCAATAAAAAATTAATTAATAAAAACTAAACAATAATAAAAAGAGTAATTATTTGAGTACTCACGATCCCTAACATAAGTATTTACGATAAAGATAATAAATAAGCCTAATTTTTATTAAGTTTCAATATCTTTAAGAAGATTTAGAAAATGACTGCCACTTTCACTAAGAATAAAAAATCTAATTGGACCATATCAGATATTCCTAATTTAGATGGGAAAACAGCCTTTATTACTGGAGCAAATAGTGGTCTTGGCTATTACACCGCTAAAGCTCTAGCAGAAAAAAATGCGCATGTTTTGCTTGCTTGCAGAAGTTTAGAAAAGGCTAATTCAGCTATAGACAAATTAAAATCGCAAAATCCTGAAGGTAAATTCACGCCAATAGAACTAGATCTATCAGATTTAAATAATGTAAGTGAAATTGGATCAAAAATATCAAGTGAGTTTGAGGAGTTAGATTTGCTTATTAACAATGCAGGTATAATGCATCCACCAAAAACATTAAGTAAACAAGGGTTTGAAATACAATTTGCGGTAAATCATTTAGCTCATATGCTTTTAACACTAAAATTACTTCCCTTAATAGAAAAGAAAGAAAATTCTAGAATAGTAACAGTAACTTCAGGAGCTCAGTTTTTTGGAAAAGTTGGATGGAAAAATTTAAAAGCAGAAAACTATTATAACAAGTGGGAATCATATGCTAATAGTAAATTAGCTAACGTAATGTTTGCTTTAGAGTTAAATGAAAAACTAGAGCAAAAGAAAATTTTATCTTTGGCGGCGCATCCAGGTATTGCAAAAACAAATCTTTTTTCAGCACAGAAACCAAAACCAAGTCCAATTGAAACTTTCTCTTTAGAGTTATTTAGTCCAATTTTTCAATCAGCAGAGATGGGCTCTTTACCTCAATTACTTGCTGCTACTTCTCCTACGGCAAAGGGAGGAGAACACTACGGGCCTAAATTCAATTTTAGAGGTCATCCAAAATTATCTCCAACTTCACCGTTTGCTCTAAATAAAAATGAAAGAAAAAATTTATGGGAGAAGAGTATGGAAATACTAAGTAGTTTTTTATAATTTTTTTAGTTTTATTAACTTCAAAAAATACTTCAGAATATGCAATTCACTTTCTGAAAGTTTCATAAATTCGTTTAAAGCCTGATAATTATCTTCATCAAATTCTTTGGCTATTTCCAAAAATTCTTTATGATTTTCATCTACAAATCTCTCTGCAATTTGTGATGGAGATAAGCCCTTCTCAATCAAATTACCTGGAGCATTTTTCTCCCAATTTTTATAAAACCAAGAAAACCATAAATCAGTAATATTTTCTCTCATTTAATTAATCTTGATATTTAATTTTAGATTTTGGAAATAAAAATAAACCAGAAATTATTGCAAATATTGTTAGAAAACCGACAACAGGAGTGAAAAGAGGTTGCAGATTTATAAAGAAAAAATTTCCTGTATGAATTTTCATAAGCCAAAAGAAATCCAATCCAAAATATTGAAATAAAGAATATAAGCTTCCACTGAGAACAGTTATAAATAATGGTATTACGGCTATAAGAGTAATACCTCTGTGAAGTTTTCTTGTTTTAGTTTTAGACATTATTTATTTTCCCTAAGATATTTGTGAAGTTCTTTTTCGCTTTCACAAGCCATCCACATTTCTTTTATTTTAAATGTTCCAATACAACCAATTTCTTTAGCTTTTTCTTTAGCTTCACTTTCAGTTGAATAATAACCTCTAAGATGAGCTTTTAATTCGATATCTATTAAATTAAATCCAAAAATAATTAAAAAGACGTTTATTAATTTTAATTTAAAAATCAGATTAGTTTTTAAAGAATTTTTCATAATTAAATAGACCAATTAATTAGTTTCTAGTCCTCAATCTAATTTTAAATTTAATGCCTATTAATAATAATTCAACAAAAGGAGAAAAAATTAATTTTATTATTGGTTTAGGAAGATCTGGATTTTGGGCAGCAAAATATTTAAAAAGTATGGGAAAGAAAGTTATAGTTTGGGAGATTGATGCAAATGAAGAACTTTTAGAAGCAAAAGAAGTACTAGAAAAACTCGATATTTCTGTTTATCTAAATAAACAATTTTTATTTAATGAGTTTTCCAAATGTCTTAATCAAATTGAATCTGTTGTTGTAAGTCCAGGGATACCCTTTGACCATCAAACAATAATCAAACTTAAAGAAAGAGGAATCGTTGTAATAGGAGAAATCAATATCGCATGGGAAAGTTTAAAAAATATAAATTGGATTGGGATTACGGGTACTAATGGGAAAACCACAGTTACTCACTTATTAAGTCATATGCTTAGAGAAAATAATTTATTTGCACCATTTGCAGGCAATATTGGAACCCCATTATGCGAAATTGCTTACTCAGCAAAAAGCAAAAATATTGATTGGTTAGTTGCTGAATTAAGCAGTTATCAAATAGAAATAGCGACACCTTGCCTAAAACCTAAAATTGGAATTTGGACAACATTTACTCCCGACCATCTGGAACGCCATAAAACCCTTGATAATTATTTCAAGATAAAAAATAGCTTACTAAAACAATCAGATTTTAGAATTTATAATTATGACGATAAATATTTAAGAGAAAATTTTAAATCTCTTTCAAATGGAATATGGATAACCACTAATTCTAAGAAATCAAATTTAGATCACTGTGATTATTGGATAAATAATGAACACTTTATTGTAGAAAGACGGGAAAAGTTATTTAGTTTAAAAAACTTTAAATTAAAAGGTAATCATAATGCTCAAAATCTATTATTAGCTGTAGCAGCTGCAAGGAAAATTGGATTATCCCCTGAGAGAATAAAGAATGCTCTACTTAACTATGAACAACTTCCTCATAGAATGGAGACAATATACCGCCGCAATGAACTTGAAATAATAAATGATAGCAAAGCTACCAATTTTGACTCTTCCGTAGCAGGTATAAATGCAATTAAAGGTGCTCCCATAATAATTTCTGGGGGTAGGTTCAAAAATGGCGATTCTATAGAGTGGGTTAAGATTATCAATAAAAAAGCAAAAGCCGTATTTCTTTTTGGTGAAAGCTCGCAAACTTTAAAAAAATTGATACTTGAGGGCGGATTTAAGAATGATATTTTGACTTTTAATGATCTTTCAGAAGTAATCAACTACGCCTATTCTTATATAGAAAATAATCAAACTGAAACTTTATTATTTTCTCCTTCATGTTCGAGTTTTGATCAATTTAGAGACTATGCACAAAGAGGAGATATTTTTAAAAAATTAATACACGAAAAATTCAATATAAAGCTTTTAGCGCATTAAAAATTTATTTGAACTAATCTCCAGGTCGGTCATTACAACCAATTCACTACTAGCAAATTTTCTCTTATTTAGTTAAATTTTAAATATCAAATTATAAGAATAATGAGTGAACCTAAAAATTTACCTCAATCAATAAGCTATAAAAAATTAACCTATTTGATGCTAAATGCACAAAAAGATCTTCATGCTTCTGATGATAAAAAAAATACTGATAGCTTAGAAAAACAAGAATTTGATGAATTAATAAATAATTGGGAGATGGTAACTAAAGATGTTATTAAGACAATTTCTAAGAGAAATAAAAACTTATTAAAAGATAAATCTTCTAATTCCTTAATTGCTTTAGGTGCTATGGAAGTTCATATAAATATGGCATTACAAGCTCTAAACGCATTCAAAAAAGACTCTTAAGACTTATTATTATATCTTTGGCATAGAGAATAAAAGCATATCAACGTTGGTTTCTGATTGAATATCAATATCAAAAAAATCAGAAATTTCAAATCCCAAACCGTCACCAGTAGAAAGCTTTATACTTGATTTATTAATTTTATCTTTTACTAACAAATCACCCTCTATTATTTGAATCCAATTAAATCTTTTTATTTCTGAAGGCAAGTATTTTTTGTTTGAAAGGTTATATTTGCATCGCCATATAGATATATCTTGATTTATAAAAAGCTGAGAATTATTTTTTTTTAAATAATCAATAATCAAATTATTCCCAGAAGTATTCTTAATTGAAATTTGTTTATATGACGGCTTGAGACCTTGAATATCCGGATATATCCAAATCTGAAATAATTTACAGTCTACATTTTTTTCATTTTTTTCACTATGTGAAATCCCTGTTCCTGCTGACATAACCTGCACTTCATCTTCATGTATTATTCCTAAATTATTTAATGAATCTCTATGTGTAATTTCCCCTTTTATAACTATTGTGACTATCTCCATATTCGAATGAGAGTGCATATTAAATCCTGAATTAGGAGAAATTATATCCTCATTAATTACTTTAATTTTTCCAAAATTATCCCAGAATTCCTCCTTGTGTTCTGCGAAAGAAAATGAGTGTTTTGAATAAAGCCATTCTTTATTTGATTTAAATCTTTTATTAGATTTTCTGAATTTGAGAATATTTAAAGCCATAAAAAGATATATGGAAATTTTATAAAAATTTTATTTATCTTTACTGAGGAGTTCAATTATGGGAGTTGAAAGAAATTAAAACCGACAAAAATTATCATAAAAACGTTATTTTATTTTGTGCCTTGATTGCTTTACTAATAATTTTTTTTGCCTCATCTCTTGTTAAGCAATTTTCTGCTTTAACATTTAAATTCTTTAGTTTTTGAAATTGTTTAGAGATTTTCATCTCAAAAATAATATATTCCAAAAGTTAACATATTTTTGAAAGAATAGCATTAGATTTTTTACATCACGAGAACTTTAATGTTGATGCTGCTTGAAGCAATGAATTGTTAGAGCAATATAAGGGGTGTATAGGATTTTGTTTTTTTGTTTTTTTTATAAAAAGCGGACCTAAAGGATTCACAAAATTATCTTTTTTTATTGAATAAGAATTAATTATTTTTTTAGAAATTTTATAATTCCTATTAAGAAAGATTCCATTGTTACCCCAACCCAACCACAAATGACAATTTATATTTTCAGACCAGTATTTTAAACTTTTATTTATAAAATTATTGTTTAGATAACCAACAGGGTTCTTATGAGTTAATAATTTATCAGGAGTTTTGGAAATTAAAGCGAATAGATTTATTATTTTAAGATTTCCATAATTATAGTTTTTGCAGATTTTGATTATTTTCCTAGTTGTTTTATCAATATAGGTTGAATCTGAAAGAGATGGATTTAGACCTATGAAAATTATCTCTTTTTTTGAATTATCTATTTTAAAACTTAAACTCCATCTATATTCTTTATTTGTGCTTATTAAACAATTTCTTTCAATAAAAGAATTTTTCAACCTAGACCCACTCCTCTCGCCATTAAAGTTGCAAAAAGAGGGATAGTTGCAAAACCCACTAATTCAGTTGTAATAATAAATCTAAATCTTTTTACAAGTTTTTCTGAAATCTCAGGTAATTTATTTTTACTCAATGGTATTGCCCACAAAATATAAGTTGTTGTTGGGTATAAAGACAATAATCCAACCAAAATATATAGAGAGACTTTAATCCAAAATATTGGATTTTCTGTATAGAAATCACCTCCTTGTCCAAAATATTTTACCCTTAGAATTCCAGTAACCAATATTGCAACCCCAGCTAAGCCATAAATAACATCTGCAACAACCATTGAAATAGTTTGGTTTCTATTAAGATCAACTTTTAAAGTCAACCTTTCAAATAAAAGAGATCCAAAGCAAAGTATGATTCCCAAATAATGGATATAAGCAACTAATGCACTTTTAGCTATTTCACCCGTAAATAAAGTTCCTAGTAACATTTGTAAGTTTTAAATTATACAATTCTAACTATTTAAATATATATTCGTCCAAAAATGCTTTCAATAAAAAAGTAATTTTAGGATTTTAGGAACCTTTTTTGTCCCTCCTGAAACGAATCTTTTTTGTTCCATACCTCAACCACATCTGGAAAATGCTTTTCCATGCAAGGATCACAAACACCATGACTAAATCTAATATCACTTATTTTTGATAGATATTTTTCTAAATGCATCCAATTACCCTCATCATTTTTAACTTCTCTGCAATAAGAACAGACTGATAATATGCCCTCTTGTTTATGAAAATTAGATAAAGCCTCTAATAAATTGAGAGATTTTTTTCTTAACTCTAAAAAAGAAACTATTTGCTTAGATAATAATTCCATTACATTGTATTGTTTTGGAGAGAGATTACCCGGTTTTCGATCGATAACACATAGAGTTCCTAGTTTGTTGCCATCTCTATTCTTAAGAGGGAACCCAGCATAAAACCTAATTTTAGGTTCGCCAGTTACCAAGGGGTTATTGATAAATCTTTCATCCTGAAAAGCATCCTGAATAATTAATGGACTATTTTCTTGAATAGCGTGAGTACAAAAAGACCAATCCCTTTTTGTTTCAGTAATTTCTAGACCCACTTTTGACTTAAACCATTGCTTATCTCTATCAACTAATGTCATTAAAGATATTGGAACATCACAGGTTGAAGCTGCTATTTTTGTAATATCGTCATAACATGATTCTGGTTTAGTTCCTAATATTCTATATTCGGCTAATGCTTTTAACCTTCTTTCTTCTTCTTCCTTTTTAGGAATTAGTTTTTGCATCATACTTTTTGAGTTTTTCAACTTTAAAAGTATTCTCTGTTTAAAAAACTTTTTCCCATCAATACTTAATAAAAAGAAGATAAACTTATTGATTTGTTACTTTACTAAAAAACTTTGAGACTGCCTGTCCTGCAAGCCATCCACTAGTCCAACAATGTTGAAAATTGAACCCCCCAGTGATTCCATCAACATCTAGTACTTCACCAGAAAAAAATAAACCTGGGCATATTAAACTTTCCATACTTTTAAAATTAACTTCATTGATGGAGACTCCTCCAGAGGTAACAAATTCCTCACCAAAGGGGCCCTTACTAGAAATAATATATTTATCCTTCAATAGGCTATTTATCATTTTCTCTCTTTCATCAGCAAGAAGATCTGACCACTTTTTATCTTTATTAATTTCCATTTTATTTAATAAGAACACCCACAACCTTTTTGTTAACAAAGGTAGAGGTCTTAAATTAATTAAGTTTAATTTTCCATTATTTAATTTAAGGTTATCAATTTTTTCTTTTAACTCTTTATATCCTAAGTTTGACCATCTAATTATTAAATTAAATTTATACTTTTGGTCAAACAATTCTCTAGCAGCTATTGAAGAGAGCTTTAAGACAACAGGGCCGCTAAATCCCCAATGAGTTATAAGTAAATCTCCTCTATTTTTAAAAGATTTATTATTTAGTTGGATTTCAATATCTATATTTTTAATAGAGACCCCACTACATTCATTCAATTTTGTTTCCTTTGTGGAGAAAGTAAAAAGCGATGGAACAGGCCTTATTATGCTATGGCCAAAATTTTTGGCTAATTTATGCCCACTAGGATGGCCTCCAGTACAAAGAATAATATTTTTTGCAATTATCGAATTTTTTTCACTATTAAGAATAGTAAAAAGGTTATCTGAATTTTTTAAAATTTCTTTAACAAAAAATTTAGTTAATATCTCTACCCCTTTATTAATTGCATTTTTTTTTAAGCAACTTATTACATCTAAAGACGAATCAGATACTGGAAATACTCTACTATCAGCTTCAATCTTTAAATTCAATCCTCTTTTCTCAAACCAATCAAATACATCTCCAGCGGCAAAACGATTAAATGATTCCAAAAGCTTAATCCCACCACGAGGATAATTTTCTGCTAACTCATTGGGTATCCATGATGCATTAGTTACATTGCATCTACCTCCTCCACTTATTCTTACTTTCTCCATAAGTTTTGAGGAACCTTCAAGAATTATTATTCTTTTAACTCCATTTTCGGCGGCTGTTACTGCTGTCATGAAACCTGCTGCTCCACCACCAACTACTACTAAATCAAAAGGGTCCAAAAATGTAGGCTCTCAATTTCCTTAATCTGATAGTAGCAATTCAATTTATTAAAAAAATTTATTTTAAATAAAAATTTCAAGGCCAAGACTAAATTATCTTAAAAAATGGGGAATAATAATTAAAGAAACTTCTGATTTTATGGTTTATAAGAACACGCAAAAATCTTTTATATATTATTTTAGATAGATGGTCAAATTATTTTCCTACGTCAAATATTCTGAAGCTAGCTTTCCAATGACGGGCCAATATACGGCTCTTTTACTATTAACTACAGTAATCTGGGTACTTCTTTGGATTGGTTTTAGACGAAACAAAATAAACGATGAAATAAAGAAAAAAGAGAAGGAAGAGAGAATTAACGCAAAAACCGAAAGGAAAAGAAAGTTAGAAAGTTTATATCCAAATAGAAATAAGTAATTTTTAAAAATTATAAATCAATCTTTTAAAAAATATTAATTAGTGATTACGTTAGTTTTAGTATCAAATTCTCTTCTTATCTTCATAAGCCTTGTAATCTCTTGATTAAGTTCTTCTTCAGATTTATAGCCTAATATGTCAAAAGGCGCGAGACCTAAAGAAACATCATTTCTATTAATTAATTCCATTCTATTGATCATTTGTTCTTATATTAGATAGTTATTAAATTAAAGTAATTGCTTGGTGATTGATTCAACATAATACTTACTGCTTTAAGATATAAACATGAAAAATATAAATTTTTTGATAATTTTCTTATTCATAAATTAACTTACCAATTTTTAGTATTAAATCTTATGTTAATTTCTTAATTTATCAGCTTTTAATTAATGGATGAAGACTTTATATTATTTAAGTATAAATATCAAATTCAAATATCATGGAAACTAACAAATTAAAGTCTTTAATACAATATCTACCAGGTTTTATTATTCTTCTATACGTGTTCTTTTTAGCAGTTACACAATTTATGAAGTAAAAATTTTTTAAAATTATTAGTTTTGATTGGAATTATTTCCGCTTTTGGAGCAGCAATATCTTGGACTTATGCATGCTTTATATGGCGTTCTCAGACCGAAAAGTATAAATCCATAGATATAAATTTAGTAAAAAATATAATCGCATTTTTAATTTTTTTACCTGCATTTATCAATTTCAGTTTTTTAATTGATTCAAAATCTATGCTTACTCTTTTACTAAGTGGCGTTATAGGTATTGGTTTAGGAGATACATTTTATATAAAGTCTTTACAGATAATTGGTACTAGAAAAACTCTATCTATCGAAACATTATCTCCTTTATTAGCGGCATTATCTGGTGAAATTTTTATTAATGAAAACTTAGCAATAAGATCTTATGTAGGGATTGTTATTATAACAATTTCACTTTTCATTCTACTTAGTCAGAGAACTAATCTTGTAGTTAATAGTTTGAGCACCACTAATGAACCAACTAATCAAAGCATTTATATATTTCCATTTTTATCAGTTTTATGTGCTGTGTCAGGGGGGCTTTTATCTCGAATAGTATTTTTAGAAAGCAATCTATCTCCTTTCCAAACAACAGAGATTAGGTTACTTGGGGCAATAATATTTTTAATAACAATAAAAAAATTTAGAATTAACTTCTTCTTAAAGAAATTAGATGATAATGAGCAAAAGAGATTTTTACTCTCAATATTTTTTGGCACAAATTTAGGAATATTGCTGCAACAAATTGTTTTCAAGACTCTTCCTTTAGGAATAGGGTGGACTTTACTTAGTACATCCCCTGTAATTTCTCTTTTTTTCTCAAGTAAAGAAGAAGGAATGATAACAAAAGGTATTACATTCTTTACTTCATTATTATTTTTAGGTTTATGTTTAATAATTTTATGAAAGATGAATCTATGTAATAAATACTCATGTTATTAAAAAAAACAATCAATAAACTTATTTTAGAAACGCTTTCAAGATGAAAATTTTAAAGAAAAAGACACTTGGTATTTTTGAAGTATATTTAATTTTCTTATCATGTATATATGCAGGCTTTATAGGCTATAAATCCTTATTAAATATATTATTTACCTAAATCAATTAATTTTTTGAGCAGACTTTACCAAGTGACCTCCATCTTGATCATCATCATCACTTGAAGCAAAAAATAAACAATATATCCCAAGTGAAGCTATTGATAATGAAATAGAAAGGGCTGAAAGCTCGTCCATTAATAAAAGTATTTCTTAGATATTAATAGAAAAATCAATAAAAATTTGTAAATTGATAAACATTATTCAAATATAATTTAATTTGATGATTTATTTATAATGACTCGACTAAGGTATTTTTTTGGTGAAATTTCTTATTAAAACACCATGCATTTTAGTGTAATAATTCAGTACGAAATAAAGAATTGGCCTATTTGGGAGTGAGAACCATATAATTTTTCTTTAAATTAAATGGGGAAAGAAATTTGTTTAATAATGGAAGGTGAAGCAAAAATTAAGACTGAGGCAGGAGAAAGTTTCTTAATTAAATCAGGAGACTTAGTTGAATTTTCTGAGGGACTTTCTTGGGAATGGCTAATAATTAAAAGTTTCAAAAAACACTTTAGATTAAAAGAATAGATTTAAAAAAATATCCCCATAAATTCACTAATCTTAGTCTATAAGCTAATATAAATTAGTAAATTAATTGTTATAACATATATTTTTCATGACTTTCTCTGACAATGAATATTTCGAAGTAATCAAAAAAAACGAAACTGTCAAAGAAGCCTTCGAAACTATAAAAAAAACATGTATTAATTTACAAAATCAAACTAATTGTCCAGAAGAAGACATTGAGAGTTTTCTGATATTTATTTCTAAACATTGGGATAATTAATAATTGATAAATCCTTCTAAAAGATATTGATAATTAAAATTACTTTTAATATTATTTATCAATTTTGAAACTTAAATATCTTTTTTAGCACTTGTATTAATACTAGAAGTTCCTTTGGCCGCTGATACAAAGAAAACAAACCCTACTAATCCTGCGATACCAAAAATTGCAGCTAAAGGGTCAAAAGTGAAAGAGAACATAAAAAACTATAAAATCAAAATAAATAATAGTTTTTGAATCCGAATTCCACAATTATTGTTAAGTAACATTTGTCACATTGATATATCTCAAGACGTCAATCTTAATTAATTAGTAGAAAAAATTTAAGTAAAAAACTTATATTTGAAAATCAAATAAGGAGATAATTTCTTAAAGAATTATTCTCTAAACCCTTTTCTTAACTGGAATAATTTTAATTTATTATTTTGTGTTTGATAAAATTTCTAGGAGAGAAAACAGACCAATATATCCACAATTGACTTTTTTTTTGTTTAAAGTAATTATATGACAGAAATCTATTCAACAGCCTCATCAATAAGTCCATTTTCAGCCATCTTATGGTGCTTCTACCCTATAGCAATATTAGTTTTGGTTGAGTTGTTCCTAGGCGGTGGATTTGATGATGATAATGATGATCAAGATGGTGGGATGATGATCCCTGCATATTCAAATGCACAGAACTAATTAATTCTTAAATAATAAAAGTTTTAATATTGAGAATTTAAAGTAATACTATATATAAATTGACTGCTTCTCTAATACTGTTATCCATTTTAATTCTCTCCTTTTTATATTGGTTAATAACAAAAACGCTCAAAGAAGGTAAGGAAGCTCTTAAAGAGACTTATAAAAATACCAAATAAACATTTTAATATCCCTTTATTCGTTATGTAAATTTTAAGAATTAGAAGAAATAAAACTATAAATTATGTTTAAAATATATTTTAAGTTAAATAAAAATTACTTATTAATTGGATTAATATTTTGTTTTAATAAATTTTTTCTAACGAAAGCTCAAAATGCATCTTAATTCTCTACTTTATATTTTTTCTATTTCTTTATTTATTTATGTCATGGCTCTATTTTGGAGAGACCTTCCAAATCAAAAAAAGAAGTAAAAGATAATTATTATTAATTTTGTTGCCTACATATATAAATTTAGTTATTAATTTAATAATGTTTCTATTAATTTTATATAAATGCCAATTGAATCTTCAAACAATACAAAAGATGATGCTTTTCCCAAGTCATTGAAAATTGAAAAAGAAAATATTATTTGTAAGGACGGCTTTTGTACATTACCAAATCAAAATCAAAATCAAAATCAGAACATAATTAAAAACAACGTAAATTTATTCGATCCTATTTAAATTAAAGGCATAAAAAAATTAATTCTTCTAAACGAATAATCTTTTAATAATGTTTATTTAATAAATGATTAAATATAGAGCTTATGTATAAGAGTTTTTTTGAATGTCTATCGAGGATTTTGGCTTAATGCTACAAATTTTAAAAGCAAAACTACGAGATCAGATTGGTGGCAAGTTCAATTAGTAAACATTATTATGTCTGTTTTTACTATCCCAATATTTTTAAGAACATTTGGCTTTAATATTTATGGAATAATTTGCATAGTCCCT
>QCVV01000030.1 GCA_003210235.1 Prochlorococcus sp. AG-686-O05
TTTATAATGCTTTATTGGTCCCAAATGCCAATTGAATGGGCTCTAATTTTAGGTTGTTGTATTTTTACATCAATATTTTATTTAGTTTCTCCAAACTTGCTAATTTTTTGGCTTCCTTTTGTGGGGTATTTGGCTTATAGATCCTCGGAGAAGCAAATTATCTTCTCGATTTCGACGTTAGCTCTTCATGCATTAGTTATAAAGTTAACACCTTTTATTTGGGAATTTGGATTAAAAGATTATCAAAAAGATAGATTAATTTTGTTCCTAGATCCAAGTAGGGATCCATTAGGTGGAGGATATCATCTATTGCAAAGTAAAATAGCAATAGGTTCTGGAGGCCTTCTTGGTACTGGTTTATTAAATGGTAAATTAACAAATTTACAATTTATACCTGAACAGCATACTGACTTTATATTTAGTGCGCTAGGTGAGGAATTAGGTTTTTTCGGATGTATTCTGGTTCTTTTTTTGTTTTTTGTTTTGATTATTAGTCTTGTAAAGGTATCCAAAAATGCCAGAACTCATTTTGAGTCATTAATAATTATTGGAATAGCTTCAACATTTTTATTTCAGATTGTTATTAACTTATTCATGACTATTGGATTAGGTCCAGTAACTGGAATCCCACTACCTTTTATGAGTTATGGTAGGACCTCTTTATTGATTAATTTTATATTCATTGGTCTGGCATTATCTACCTTAAATCGATCTAGATCATTAAAAAATTAATGAAAACTCAGATTACTATAAAAAAAATTCAAGATTTACTTCTGCAAGGATTAAACACTTCATATGTTGATGATGAAACTTCTAGGCGGATGTGGTGGGCCTCTTTAGAAGTTGTTCAAAAAGAGTACCTTTCCCATTCCTCTCAAGAAGGAGGATTTTGGGTAGCTTCTCCTTTGCCTGCTCTCACAGATAAAAAATGTCTAACAAAAATGAAAGGTTGGTTATGGTCTCCAGAGGGTTTTCCATATTTTCAGATGGATAATGCTGGGTTTCTACCAGTAGATCATTCCATAAAAATTAAAGAAGATAGTAATTTTATTAGTAATTACAAAGTCTTAAATTTAAATACTAAAGATGGTTTTGAACCTTTTTTAATAATTATTACTACTAATTTTCAATGTCTTTTAACAATTGCAGGAGAAAAAGATAAGAGAACTTTATTGATGAGATGCGATGAAAAGAGCCTAAAAACTGCAATTGAATTGATTGATGCAAAATTGAATCAAGAGAATTATGAGGAGGCACTTAATTTTCGTAATGCAATTAAAAATCTAGGAGATCTTCATATTAATCATGAATTTGAAAACAGTTTTTGGCCAAGTTTATCAACTAAGTTGGCAAATTTAATCCCTAAATTAAGTGTTCAAAATGCAATTAAAAATGATGATAATAATGATCAATTAACAGAGGCAAAGTTATTACAAGCAATTTCTCATGAAGTTAGAACTCCCTTAGCAACCATAAGGACTTTAATAAACTCTACTCTCAGGAAATATAATATGGACGAATCAATGAGAAGCCGTTTAATTCAAATTGATAATGAGTGTACTGAGCAGATTGATAGGTTTGGTCTTATTTTCAATGCTGCGGAACTTGTAAGTAACGATATGTCCCTAACCAATCAGCTGGCAAGAATAAATTTAGGTGAAATTTTATATAAATTATCACCTATTTGGAGTAAACAATTAAAGCGACGTGGAATTTCGATAAAAATTGATATACCTAAACAACTTCCCGAAATTTTGAGTGATTCTGAAAAACTAGAATTAATGTTAAGAGGACTAATTGATAAAAACACTAGAGGATTAAGAGAAGGTAGTAGCTTAATCCTAGAGTTACGTCCCGCGGGACAAAAATTAAAACTTCAATTAAAAGTAAAAAAATTTGATAAGGGTAAAAATGAAGTTTCTAATAAAGAAAAGGGTTCTGATATTGGTCCAGTACTAAATTGGAATCCTCAAACAGGAAGTTTACAATTAAGTCAGGTTGCAACTCAAAAATTATTAGCGAGTTTGGGAGGCCACGTTACTCAAAGAAGGGATACTGGCTTGACAGTATT
This sequence comes from Prochlorococcus sp. AG-686-O05, assembly GCA_003210235.1. Taxonomy (GTDB): domain Bacteria; phylum Cyanobacteriota; class Cyanobacteriia; order PCC-6307; family Cyanobiaceae; genus Prochlorococcus_A. Next base: position 2,072 of record QCVV01000030.1, read on the forward strand.
TTTCCCAATTGCAGGTAGAGATTATATTTAAGTAAATATTTCTTTTTTTTATTTATTAAATAATGTAGAAACTTTTTAAATAATTAAGAAATTTGTAAAACATGAATGCTAGTTTCTTATAAGAAATAACTTCAAAAATAGGATGACTGAAACTTTAGTTGGTCAATTTCCAAAGCATATAGGTAGTACTGGGGGTTTATTAAACTCTGCAGAAACTGAAGAAAAATATGCGATTTCATGGAATAGCTCCAAGGAACAAGCCTTTGAATTGCCAACTGGTGGAGCAGCTGTTATGCACGAGGGAGATAATTTAATGTACTTTGCAAGAAAAGAACAATGCCTCGCTCTTGGTACACAATTAAGGGGTTTTAAACCTAGGATTGAAAATTTTAAAATTTATAGAATTTTCCCTGGAGGAGATATTGAATTCTTACATCCTAAAGATGGAGTATTCCCTGAAAAAGTTAATGAAGGTAGAGAGAAAGTTGGTCATAATCCAAGAAGGATAGGAGAGAATCCAAATCCTGCAGGTTTAAAATTTACAACTAAAGAAACTTTTGAATAAATTATCAAAAGTTGATATAAGAGACAAATATAATTATAATTTGGACTGAATTTACTAGTATGATCAGTTCTCAAAAAGATAGTTTTTTAAAAGCTTATAAAGAGGGTAAAAATTTTATACCTATTCTCAAAACTTGGCCTGCAGATTTAGAGACCCCATTATCGACATGGTTGAAATTATCAAATAAAGATTCACATGGTGTCTTTCTTGAATCCGTCGAAGGTGGTGAAAATTTAGGCAGATGGAGTATTGTTGCTACTAATCCTCTTTGGGAAGCAGTTTGTCTTGGGGAAGAAACTATTAAGACTTGGAATAATGGAAATAGTGAAACATATAAAGGTGATCCTTTTAATTTATTAAGAAATTGGACAGAAGAATATAAGTCATACAATATTGATAATTTACCTTATGTTGGTCAGTTATATGGTTCATGGGGGTATGAATTAATCAATCGCATAGAGCCTAATGTGGATATCAATCCTCTAGAAGAGAATGATATACCCTATGGATCTTGGATGTTTTTTGATCAATTAGTAATTTTTGATCAAATGAAAAGATGTATTAATGTAGTTGTATATGCAGACACTTCCAGGGCATCAGAAACTTATGTTGAAGAAATTTATCTAGATTCGGTTTCAAAAATTAATAGAATCAGAGATTTAATGAGGGCTCCAATTAATGAAAGACATGCTCTTAACTGGAATGATAATAAAGACTTGAATATTGCAGTTTCAAGTAATTGGAAAAAAAAAGACTTTGAAGAAGCTGTTGTTTCAGCAAAAGAATATATAAAAAAAGGAGATATTTTTCAAATTGTTATTAGCCAAAAATTTCAATCGAAAGTTAAAAGTGATCCCTTTAATTTATATAGGAGTTTAAGGATGGTTAATCCTTCACCTTATATGGCTTTCTTTGATTTTGGATCATGGTACCTTATAGGTTCCAGTCCTGAAGTAATGGTCAAAGCAGAGAAGAATAAAAACAATCAAATTGTTGCAAGCTTAAGACCTATAGCTGGCACCAGGCCAAGAGGTAAAGATGCTGAACAAGATTTAAAATTTGAGAAAGAATTATTAAAAGATCCTAAAGAGATATCAGAACATGTAATGCTTATTGATTTGGGGAGAAATGATTTAGGAAGAGTATGTAAAACAGGTACAGTAGAGGTCAAAGATTTGATGATAATTGAAAAATATTCACACGTAATGCACATAGTTAGTGAAGTTGAAGGTATCTTAAAAAGTAATACTGGGGTATGGGATTTACTAAAAGCATGTTTTCCTGCTGGCACAGTAACTGGGGCTCCAAAAATTAGAGCTATGCAGTTAATTAAGAACTTTGAGAAAGATGCTAGAGGACCGTATGCTGGAGTTTATGGGTCTATAGATATAAATGGTGCACTAAATACTGCGATAACAATAAGAACAATGATAGTTCAGCCTTCGAATGAAGGTGGATATATAGTTTCTGTTCAGGCTGGTGCTGGGATAGTCGCAGATTCATCTCCTGCGAATGAATATCAAGAGACTATTAATAAAGCCAAAGGGATATTAATGGCATTGGCTTGTTTAGATAGATAAATGAATAATGGTAATTTATATAAAGGCTTTGAAGTAGAACTCTTTACTGGTTCTCAAAATAATCATGTTGGAGTTTCCGATGATATAGAAAAAACGTTTGCGAATTTTGTCAAAGAGCCGGATAACAGAAATGTTGAGTATATTACAAATCCAGAAAAAGACTATAAAGTCAGTTACGAGAATTTATTAGAACCTAGAATAAATTTAAGGAAATGGTTAAATAAAAGAGATTTAACAATAATCCCTTCATCTACATTATGTTTTAAACATAATAATCAGTTTCAACATTCTGATAAAAATAATGTTTATCATCAGTTTATTCAAGATAACTACGGTATTTCAATCGCTACTTCAAGTGTTCATATTAATTTAGGTATTGATAACTTAGATAAACTTTTTGCAGCTATTCGACTTATAAGGTGTGAGGCTTCTTTGTATCTATCAATAAGTGCAAGCTCTCCTTTTTTAAATAATAAACTTACTAATAATCATTCACAGAGATGGATTCAATTTCCTAAAACACCAAATAATGTGCCTTTTTTTAACAATCATGATATCTATATAAAATGGATTGAAGAAAATATTCAGAATGGAAATATGTACAATGTTAGACATTTTTGGTCTTCTATTCGTCCAAATGGACCTCAAAGGCCTCATGTTTTAGATCGTTTGGAATTAAGAATTTGTGATTTCGTCTCAGATATTAATTTATTGTTGGCAATAACTGCTTTACTTGAACTGAGAGTCATTTATTTATTTGAAAATCTAAAGACTTTAGATCCTTTAATTACTAGTAATTTTTCTATGGATCAATTAACAAAAATATGCGATCAAAACGAAATTAATGCTGCACGACATAGTCTAGATGCTGAATTGACTCATTGGAGAGATGGTAAGAAAATGATTTGCAGAGAATGGATAAAAAATGTATTGGCTGATTTATCTTTAACTGCAGAAAAGTTAAATATGGATCATCTTTTGAAACCTATCTATAAAGTTCTTGAGGAGGGAAATCAATCTATGAAATGGATCAAACAATACAAAGAAGGATTATCTGTTGAGGATATTATGAAATATGCCGTTCAGGATATGATAAAAAGTGAAGAAGAAAGAATTTAATAATATAAAAAAATATTTGATCCCAATATATTTACTTATGACATAATAATTATATGGAATCTATGAAACAGTTTAAAAATAATAATGTGGATCTTATAAGCAATAATGATCCATTAGATAAAAATCGTGCATTGATAGAAGATTTATGGGAATCTGTATTGAGGGAAGAATGTCCAGATGATCAAGCAAATCGTTTAATTCAGCTGAAGGAATTAAGTTATTCAAATCAAGTTGAGGAATATAGTTCAAAAACTTTCAAAAATGAAATGGTTGATATTGTTAATTCCATGGATTTAGCTGAATCAATTTCTGCAGCTAGAGCTTTTTCTTTATATTTCCAGCTAGTTAATATTTTGGAACAAAGAGTTGAAGAAGATAGATACATACAGAGCTTTACTAATAAGAACGTTCAAAAATCACAAGATAATCTGGATCCATTTGCTCCTGCTTTGGCAAGGCAAAATGCTCCAGTAACATTTAAAGAATTATTCTTTAGGCTTAGAAGATTAAATGTTCCACCTGGAAAATTAGAGGAATTATTACAAGAAATGGATATCCGTTTAGTTTTTACCGCACATCCTACAGAGATAGTAAGACATACAATTAGGCATAAGCAAACCAGGGTCGCTAATCTGCTTCAGAAAATACAGGTTGAAAAATTTTTAACAGTTGAAGATATAAAATCTCTCAAAATACAATTAAAAGAAGAGATCAGACTTTGGTGGAGAACAGATGAGTTGCATCAATTCAAACCATCAGTCATTGATGAAGTTGATTACGCCCTGCATTATTTTCAACAAGTGCTCTTTGATGCGATGCCTCAGTTAAGAGGGAGAATTTCTTCAGCCCTTGCTGAAAATTATCCAGACGTTCAGGTGCCAACCGAATCTTTTTGTACATTTGGATCCTGGGTAGGCTCTGATAGAGATGGGAATCCATCAGTTACTCCTGAAATTACTTGGAGGACTGCCTGTTACCAAAGACAATTAATGTTAGAAAGATATATCAAAGCGACTTCTAATCTTAGAGATCAATTAAGCGTTTCAATGCAATGGAGCCAAGTAAGTTCATCTCTTTTGGAATCACTAGAAACAGATAGGGTTAAGTTCCCTGAAGTTTATGAAGCAAGGGCAACAAGGTATAGATCAGAGCCTTATAGATTAAAGCTGAGTTATATTTTAGAAAAATTAAGATTGACCCATGAACGAAATAATTTACTAGCTGAAGGCGGTTGGAAACTATCTTTAGAAAGGGACTCAGATAACAAAAATTTAGAGCTAGTTGAAAAATTACATTACAAGTCTGTTGATGAATTTACTTATGATCTCGAATTAATAAAAAATAGTCTTAATAGTACTGATTTAACTTGTGAGGAAGTAAATAAATTATTAACTCAGGTACATATTTTCGGTTTTTCTTTAGCAAGTTTGGATATACGTCAGGAGAGTACTAGACATAGCGATGCAATACAAGAATTAACTAATTACCTTGAGTTGCCTAAACAATATCATCAAATGTCGGAAACAGAAAGAATGAAATGGCTTATTGAAGAATTAAATACAAAAAGGCCTTTAATTCCATCTGAAGTTAACTGGAATAAAAGTACTGAAGAAACGTTCTCAGTGTTTAAAATGGTCAAAAGATTGCAAGAAGAATTTGGAAGTCGTATTTGTCACTCATATGTCATTTCAATGAGTCACAGTGCATCTGATTTGCTTGAAGTCCTTCTTCTAGCAAAAGAGATGGGACTTATTGATCAAGGTTCTAGAACATCGACATTGGTGGTCGTCCCACTTTTTGAAACTGTTGAAGATTTGCAAAGAGCTCCCGAAGTAATGGAGCAATTATTTCAATTAGATTTTTATAAATCATTATTACCAAAAGTTGGAGAAAGTTTTAAACCTCTCCAAGAGTTAATGTTGGGTTATTCAGATAGCAATAAAGATTCAGGATTCTTATCTAGTAACTGGGAAATTCATAGAGCTCAAATTTCTCTTCAAAATCTTTCATGCAAAAATAATATTCTTTTAAGGCTTTTTCATGGTAGAGGAGGTTCTGTAGGAAGAGGAGGAGGTCCTGCTTACCAAGCGATATTGGCTCAACCAAGTGGGACACTCAAAGGCAGAATAAAAATTACAGAACAAGGAGAGGTTTTAGCTTCTAAATATAGTCTTCCTGAGTTGGCTTTATATAATTTGGAGACTGTCACAACAGCAGTTATTCAGAATAGTTTGGTTAATAATAGACTTGATGCGACTCCAGAATGGAATGAATTGATGACTAGATTGGCAGAAACATCTAGAATTCAATACAGAAAATTAGTACATGAGAATCCAAATTTACTAACTTTTTTTCAAGAGGTCACTCCCATCGAGGAAATTAGTAAACTGCAAATATCTAGTAGACCTGCGAGAAGAAAAAAGGGCGGAAAGGATTTATCAAGTTTAAGAGCAATCCCCTGGGTTTTCGGATGGACACAAAGTAGATTTCTTTTGCCAAGCTGGTTTGGAGTTGGTACCGCTTTATCCGTGGAATTAAAATCTGATCCCGAACAAATTGAATTACTAAGAGTACTTCATCAAAGATGGCCCTTTTTTAGAATGCTTATATCTAAGGTAGAAATGACATTATCTAAAGTTGATTTAGAAGTAGCGAAATATTACGTTGACATACTTGGCAGTAAAAAAAATTCAAAGTCGTTTGAGGAGATTTTTGATGTTATCTCTAAAGAATATAGTCTTACAAAAACCTTAGTCCTTGAAATAACTGGTAAAAATAAGCTTCTAGAATCTGATAGAGATTTAAGATCATCTGTTAACTTAAGAAATAAAACTATAATTCCTTTGGGATTTTTACAAGTTTCACTTCTAAGAAGACTTCGAGATCAAACCAGACAACCTCCAATTAGCGAGTTTCTAGAGGATAGAATTGAGTCTAAAAGAGCTTATAGTCGTAGTGAATTATTAAGAGGAGCACTCTTAACAATTAATGGAATTGCTGCAGGGATGAGAAATACAGGATAATCTTTGCAATATTTTTCTACAAAAAAACTAATTCTTCCAGAGGGCTATTTTATTAATTCTTCTCAAGTTCCAAATGCTAAGGATTTGAATAGACTTTTAGTAAATAGTGGTTGTGAGTCATTCCCTACGCAAAAGATATCTCTTGCTATTAAGAATAGTAATTTTTTCTTTACGATTCAAAACGAATTTAAAAATAAGCTCTATGGTTTTGTAAGGGTGACATCAGATAGAGGCCTGAACGCTAATTTATGGAATCTAAGCGCTGAACAAGGCAATAATCAAAATCTTTTTTACTCAATATTACTAAAAGTGACCCTTGAAAAAATAAATAGGGAAATGCCAGGATGTAGTATTTCTGTTCAAGCTCCAGTATCTTCATTTAAAAGTTTAGAAGAAAGTGGATTTATATTAGACCCAAATGGTATTAGAGTAATGAGTTTTAAACTTTAAATCTTATTTTACGAGCATGGAGGGAGTCGAACCCCCGACTCTCAGAACCGGAATCTGATGCTCTATCCAACTGAGCTACATGCTCTTAATTTTTCAATTTCTTTAAAGAAATTCGAAATATTTTAAATTTAGCTAATTTAACTAAGGAATGCATAAAAAAAATTTTTTTAAATAACTTAAAAATTAATAATTTTCGAAACCATAAAAGTTTTGAGATCGACCTTAATGAGCAGAGAGCTATTGTTCTTGGTTGTAATGGTATTGGTAAGTCAAATTTACTTGAATCAGTCGAAGTTCTTAGTCAATTAAAATCTAGTAGAGCATTAAGTGACAAAGATTTAATACAAAACGATAGCGAAATGGCTGCTATTTTTGGTCAAATTGATTTCACTGATAATTTGAAAGTCAATTTATTTAGAAAAGGAGCTAAAAAGATTTATGTAAATGATTCTTTATTGAAAAAACAGAGTGAAATACAAAATTATATTAGGAGTGTATGTTTCTGTTCTAATGATATTTATATTGTTAAAAGTGAACCTAGTTACAGAAGATCTTGGATTGATAAAGTTGTATCTCAGCTCGAACCAGTATACATAGAGCTGATTCATAGATTTAATAGACTTTTAAAACAAAGAAGTCATTTTTGGCGTTCAGAAAACTTTCAAACAGAAACATCTTCAGAAATTATTGAAAGTTTTGATATTCAAATGTCATTAATTAGTACAAGAATTTTTAGACGAAGGAGGAGAGCTTTATCCAAAATTAAACCATATGTTGAATATTGGCATAATCATTTAAGTAAATCCAAAGAGCAAATTGGTATAAATTATCTTTCTTGTTTAGAAAATATGAATCAAGAAGAAGAAGAAGAAGAAGTCATAAGTAAGAAAATAGTGGAACAACTACAAAAGCAGAGGTCAATAGAGGCGGTTACTGGTAAATGTAATTTTGGTCCTCATCGTGATGATATAGAGTTTCTTATTAATAATATCTCTATAAGAAAGTATGGCTCATCGGGTCAGCAAAGGACTTTTATTTTGGCTTTAAAAATGGCTGAACTTGATTTATTACGCAACATGATTAATTTGCCTCCTCTTCTTATCTTGGATGACGTTTTAGCTGAGCTTGATATCACTAGACAAAATTTATTATTGAATTCGGTAGGGAAAGATAGTCAATGCTTTATAAGTGCAACGCATTTGGATAAATTTAATCAATCTTTTTTAAGCTCTTCTCAAATAATATACTTATAGTTAAAAAAGTAGTAATTTTTAGTTAATCTATAATTCAAATACAAATAATTAATGGAAGTTCCCAAAAAAAAACAAACTTTCAAAGCATTAAACGATGATAAGAAATTTTTTAATAGAAGTAAGCATTTTTTGTTAGAGCTTTATAGATGTGATTACGAAAAATTAAATGATGAATCATATTTGCGTTGTACGTTAAATAAGGCTGCCAAATTAGCTAATGCAACAGTTTTAAATCTAATAAGTAATAAATTTGAACCTCAGGGAGTTACAGCAATTGCTTTACTTGCTGAATCTCATCTTTCGATACATACATGGCCTGAAGCGCATTATTCTGCAGTTGATATTTTTACATGTGGCCAAAATATGAAGCCAGAAATATCATGTAAATACTTAATTCAAGCCTTAATGGCTAAAGAACATTTCTTACGTGTCATTGATAGAAATCCTCCTTCAGAAGTCTATTGTCAAATAAAAACAATAAATTAAATTTTTAAATTTATCTATTTAGCTTGCCGCTTATTAAACCCTCAAGATCTAGGCTTGTGCAATTGAATCCTAAATTAGAGAAATAGTTAACTAATTCATCAAAGTCATATTCTTCACAAAATATTTGCAATTCATTTTTGGGAATTTCTATTCTCGCTGTTGAACCATGACATCTTACTCTGACTTCTGATATACTCCCTTTTTTAATATATTCTTCAGCTTTTTCTACCATGTTTAGTCTCTCATTTGTTATTTGATGACCATAAGGAAACCTTGATGATAAACAAGGTTGAGCAGGTTTATCCCACCAAGGGAATCCTAATGCTCTTGATATATCTCTTATATCCTTTTTTGTAAACTTAAATAACGCTAAGGGAGATAAAACTCCTGCTTCTTTAGCTGCTTGAATCCCAGGCCTGTAATCATTTAGATCATCAAGATTAACTCCGTCACAGACAATTTTATAATTAAGTTTTTTAGATAAAAATGTAGTGTGTTTGTGAAGCTCTTTTTTGCAAGCAAAACATCTATTCTTAGGATTTTGACTATAACTTGATTGATCTAATTCTGATGTCTTAATTTCTAAATGTTGTATACCAATCCATCTCGCTTGACTTTTCGCCTCATCAAGTAATGTTTTAGCTAATGCAGGGGAAACCCCAGTAATTGCGACTGCTTTGCTTCCTAACTGCTCGAACGCTAAAGAGGCTACCAATGTACTATCAACTCCGCCTGAATAGGCCACACAAACGCTATTAAGGGTTTTGATAAAAGTTCTTATTTCATTGAGCTTTTCATTCTGTTCATCGGAGAGGATTTCAAGTTGATAGAACATACTACAGTTATTAAAATTTAAATTAAGATATGGATAGATTGTTTTTATTATTAAATTTTTAATAATATTATTGATTATATCCTAGATTAAATTCACTCATTTTTCTCAATTGACAAATACTAGTAGTAATAGAGGTATTGGTATTGTTACCGCAAGTGACAGTCAAGAAAGATCCAAAGGTCAATTACACATTTATGATGGGGAAGGAAAAGGAAAAAGTCAGGCTGCTCTAGGAGTGGTACTTAGAACAATAGGTTTAGGGATATGTGAAAAGAGACAGTCTAGAGTTTTATTGCTTAGATTCCTAAAAGGCCCGGAGAGGCCATATGATGAGGATTCCGCAATAGAAGCATTACAAAGAGGTTTCCCACATTTAATAGATCATGTAAGGACAGGGAGATCTGAATTTTTCAATGCGGAACAAGTTACAAAATCTGATATTACTGAGGCTGAGAGGGGTTGGAATATTGCTAAAGGAGCAATTGCTAGTTCCCTTTATTCTGTTGTTGTTCTTGATGAATTGAATCCTGTTTTAGATTTAGGGATGCTTAATATTGAGGAAGTGGTTAATTCTCTTCAAAATCGACCTGATGATTTAGAAATAATTATCACAGGAAGGGCCGCCCCTTCTTCACTGATACGCATATCTCAACTTCATTCAGAAATGAGACCACGTTTGAAACGCGATTTTAAGAAAACTCATAGAAAAATAACTAATTGTGGTGGTATTGAAATTTATACTGGTGAAGGAAAAGGTAAATCCACAAGTGCATTAGGTAAAGCTCTGCAAGCTATTGGTAAAGGAATCTCTCAAGATAAAAGTCATAGAGTTTTAATATTACAATGGCTAAAAGGCGGTAATGGTTATACCGAAGATGCTGCAATAGAAGCTTTGAGAGAGAGTTATCCACATTTAGTAGACCACCTACGTTCTGGGAGAGATGCGATAGTTTGGAGGGGTCAACAGCAACCAATTGATTATGTTGAAGCTGAACGAGCTTGGGAAATTGCTAAAGCGGCTATTCTGAGTGGTTTATATAAAACTATTATTTTGGATGAATTAAATCCAACTGTTGATTTAGAGCTTTTACCTGTTGAATCTATATATCAAACTCTCATAAAAAAACCTGCAGATACAGAAGTTGTTATTACTGGAAGATGTAAAAATGAACCTTCATACTTTGAACTCGCGGATGTATATTCTGAA
>QCVV01000031.1 GCA_003210235.1 Prochlorococcus sp. AG-686-O05
ATAATCAAACAGGAGGTTGGTATTCATATAGAGCTGCAAAATCTGCGCAAAATCAGTTTTTTAAATCTTTAAGTATTGAGTGGACTAGACGTTTTCCAAAAGCTACTATTACATTGCTTCATCCAGGGACAGTAGATACTGGTTTATCTAGACCTTTTCATAAATTTGTTCCAGAACATAAATTATTTAGTACAGAAAAATCATCCCATTTATTGATCAATATTATTAAAAATCAATCACCAGAATCAACCGGAAAATTTATTGCATGGGACAGCTCAGAAATTCCCTGGTAATTTTTTTATTTCTTCAGAAAGTAAATCAATTTCATCTTCTGTTGTCATCTGATGCACGCAAGCTCTAAACCATTTTGGGTCTTCTAAGACTCTAATCCAAATTTTCTTTTCTCCAAGTTTATTCACAAATTTCTCCTTATCTTCAATATTTTCGATATTAAAACTAACTATCCCATTTAAGTATTTTTTTTCTAAAACTAATTCAATTTCGTTAAATTGATTTAAATCATCCCAAAGTTTTTCACTTAATCTTTTGATATTTTTTATTTTTTCTTTTTCAGGGCAATCTTTATCCAAAAGATCTAAAGAAGTCCGAAGACCTGAAAGTAAAGGAATACAAGATGTAGCTACTTCAAACTTCCTTGCATCTTTATGAAAAAGATTATCTGACGGCTCATAAATTCCTTGTTCTTTTTTTAATGATTTCCAACCAATTATTGTTGGATCTGTTTCATGAATAAATCTATCTGAGACATAAATAGCTCCAAGTCCTTCAGGACCACATGCCCATTTATGAGAAGTTATAGAATATAAATCAGTATAAAAAACTTCTTCTTCAATTTTTATATGACCAAAGGTTTGAGCACCATCAACAAGTAGATAAGAATTTTCTCGATTATTTTTTAATTCGATAGAAATTTGTTTTAAAGGAATTTTATATCCAAAGTTCCACAAAATATGAGAAATAATTAGGATCCTAGTTTTACTATTTAGATTTTTTGAAATCTCTAAAATTATATTTTCGTCGTTAAGAATTTTAATTTTTTGGATTGGTAAAATTTTGAATATTAATTTATTTCTTCTGCAAAATTCTCTACTTGCAGCTACTACTCCAGGATGTTCACAATCACTTATTAACAATTCTTCTCCCTCTTCTACTTTTATACCCCAAAAAGGCAAAATCATTCCAGAAGAGATATTCTCAGTTAAAGCTATATTTTTTGAATTAACACCTAATTTTTGCGCAATAATTCTTTTTGTGGTCAATATTTCTTTATTAATAAAAGGCCACATATCATTTGTAAATGGTCCTAAATCTTGAATGATTTCCCAAGTTTTGACTATTGCTTCTAGAGAAGATTTTGGTAATGGTCCTTGACCTCCATAATTGAAGTAATACTTGTTTTTTAATGCGGGTATTTGATCTCTTAAATTAATTGTCATTTAAATTTTTAAATTAAATTTCTTGAGAATGGCTAAATATTCCCTACTAAAGTAACTGTTCTAAATTCAATATCTTCAATAACTTTCCAAGGTTCATTACTTCTCTCCGAAAATTCTAAGTTTTTAAAACCTAGATCTTTAAAATCATTTAGGAATTCCGGCTCATACCATGCTCCACTAATACATCCTGTCCATAGATCATGATCATTTTGCAATCTTAAAGGAACTTTTTTACTTGAGACAATATCGCTAATGGCTATTCTTCCGTTACCTTTAAGAACTCTTTTTATATTTCTTAAAAGATTATTTCTAGATTCAGGATTTACTAAATTTAAAACACAATTACTTAAAATAATATCAATTGATTTGTCTGCGATTAATGGATTTAAATCTTTATTTAATTCATCGAGATTTTCAATTGACCCTCCAAGAAATTCTGTATTGTTAAAACCTATCTTTTCTGAAAATTTTTTGGAAGCAGATCTTGATAATTTAAGCATATCAGGATTTTGATCAACCCCAATTACTTTCCCCTCTTCTCCAACAATTTGAGAACAAATAAAGGCATTTTTGCCGCTCCCACTACCAAGATCTAAAACAATATCATTCTTCTGTACATATTTTGTTGGATCACCACATCCATAATCTCTTTCTATAACTTCTTCAGGAATTGCTTCAAGTAAAACAGGATTAAAACCAACAGGTGTGCAAAGACAACTCTCTTTTTCTAAGGCAGCAGAACCATACCTTTCTTGAATAGCATTTTTATGATCAAGACCTTCCAAATTTTTATTTGACTCATCAGTATTGCAGCAATCGCTAGACATAAAGTTAATTTTAAATCTCAATAAATATAGCCAAAAAAAAACCCCAAGAAGGGGTTTTTTGTTTTGGAATTAAACTATTTAGTGTAATTAACACCTCTGTAATTTAATTCTGCCTTTTCATTATTTGAAGAAGCGTCATCCATTCTTTTGGTGTATACGTTTCTTCTGTAGGTAAGTTCAATAGGTTGCTTATTAGCAGCCTTTTTATTTTGAACGTAAATTTTACCTCTGTAAGTTAAAGTAGTCATGTTTCGATGTAACAAAACGGCCATCCCCCGTTCCCTGGTATGACTCGAACTGCGCCCTCTGGTGAGGGTGAACGAAATGTAGCAACAGCTACATACAAATTATAAACGTATTTTTGTGTTGCTGTCCAGATATTACGTATAGAAATAATTTTTTAATTTTTTTTTAATTATTATTTTAAGTAAATTTTGATGTGATTTACATCTAAAAGGGATTAGGTTTATATTTAATTTCCGCTTTACTAATTAATTTAAATTTATGACAGGGTTTTTATATTTTTTGGGAAATACTTTGAGATGGCCCGCTTTAAAACCAAAAGAATTTTTTTCTTTACATGCCTACTTCACTATAATTTATCTAATAACTTTTACATTAAGTAAAAATGAAGTTAATCAGTCAAATTTAGTATTTACATTAGGAATTCTAGCTCCTCTTTTAATTGCTATAGGTCAAGGTCTTCCTACAAATTGCTTAGATTTTAAATCATCATTAACTAAGGAATTAAGCAAAGAGTCGTAAAAAAGTTTTTTAAAAAATAGCTCACAAAACTTGAACTACTTCGCTGATTTCAGGAATCATTTCTTTTAGCTTTCTTTCTATTCCCATTTTTAATGTCATGGTACTGCTGGGGCAGCTTCCACATGCTCCTTGAAGTCTTACTTTAACAATGGGGCCATCAATTTCTGCTATTTCTACATTACCTCCATCTGATATTAAGAAAGGTCTTAGTTCATCCAAAACCGTTTCTACATTTTCATTTGTAAGTGGTAATGTTTCAGTACTCATAATTTTAAATTAACTTTATAATAAGCCTAGAAAGAAATGCGATTAATTGCAAAAAAAATAATTTTTCTGTTGTGACTTCTAAAAACATCTTAAATAAAATTAATAGTTATGATGCGATATTGGTAGGCGCAGGAATAATGAGCGGAACACTTGCGCTATTAATTACAGAGATTTTACCTGAAATAAAAATATTAATTATAGAAAAATTAGATAAACCAGGTAGTGAAAGTACTGGTGCATTTAATAATGCAGGAACTGGTCATGCTGCAAATTGCGAATTAAATTACACCCCCTTAGATGAAAATGGAGATTTACAAATAGATAAAGCCCTTTCTATAAATCGTTCCTTTGAAAATTCAATGTCTTTATGGGCCTCATTGTATACAACTGGGAAGATAGATATTAAAAAATTTTTAAAATTTATTCCTCATATAAGTTTCGTCACAGGTACTGAAAATATTTCTTTTTTAAAAAAAAGATTTAAAGCAATGTCTGAATATCCAGAGTTTGCAGACATGGAATTTTCATCATCTTTTAATCAAATAAAATCATGGGCACCACTTATTACTAATAGTAGAAATCCATTAGATAAAGTTGCAGCTACTCGAATAAAAAGAGGAACAGATATTAATTTTGAGGCTTTAACAAAAGAATATCTAACTTATATTTCTAAGAATAAAAATGTTGAAATTAGCTATAACACAGAATTAATAGACTTAAAGAAAACAGATAAAAACCAATGGAAATTAAAAGTTCGTTCACTAGGTAGAATAGTTTCCCTAAGGACTTCATATGTTTTCCTTGGAGCTGGTGGCAAAACAATAAACTTTTTGCAAAAATCTAAAATTCCAGAAGCTAAAATATATGGCGGTTTTCCTGTTAGTGGGAAATGGCTTATTTGTGAGGAAAAGTCTTTAACGGAAAGACATAATGCAAAAGTTTATGGGAAAGCAGACATAGGATCACCTCCAATGTCTGTGCCGCATTTAGATACAAGATGGGTTGAAGGAAAAAAATTTCTGCTCTATGGTCCTTTTGCTGGGTTCACAACTAAATTCTTAAAAAAAAGCTCTTATTTTGATTTATTTAGTTCAATTAAAAAAAATAATTTATTTTCGATGCTTGATGTTGGAATTAAGAATAACGAATTAATTAATTATCTTTTTTCACAATCTCTTAAGAGCCATAATTCTAGAGTTGAAAACTTGAGGAATATGATGCCATCAGCTGAACCTTCGAATTGGTATTTAGAGAATGCTGGTCAAAGAGTTCAAATAATCAAAAAAACTAAAAATGGAGGTTCTTTGCAATTTGGTACGGAAATTGTCAACTCGGAAGATGGCTCACTTTCTGCTTTATTAGGTGCTTCTCCTGGAGCTAGTACAGCAGTTTCAATAATGATTGAGGTTTTAAAAAAATCTTGCCTTTTTAATTCTGATAAATTTGATCTTGAAAAGAAATTAAGTAATCTTCTTTATGAATCTGAATTAAAAAATGAAAGTGATAATAATTTTTTAGAAATTATTAAAAAAAGAAATAATTCTATTTTAGGTTTCCATCCATAATCTTTATTAGCTATTATAAATCAAGAAGAAAATATAGGAACTGTTCTCTGATTTATATGACTGATATATCTGTTTCAAAAATAAGAAATTTTTGTATCATAGCTCATATTGATCATGGTAAATCTACTCTCGCAGATAGGTTACTTCAAGATACTGGTACTGTGAAGCAAAGAGATATGCAAGATCAGTTTTTGGATAGTATGGATCTGGAAAGAGAAAGGGGCATAACAATCAAATTACAGGCTGCGAGAATGAAATATCAAGCAGAAGATTCTCAAGAATATATTTTAAATTTAATTGACACACCAGGACATGTTGATTTTTCTTATGAAGTAAGTAGATCTTTGCAGGCTTGTGAAGGTGCTTTATTAGTTGTTGATGCAAGTCAAGGCGTAGAAGCGCAAACTTTAGCCAATGTTTACCTTGCCCTTGAAAATAATTTAGAAATAATTCCTGTTTTAAATAAGGTTGATTTGCCTGGCGCAGATGCTGAAAAAATAAAGAAAGAAATTGAAGAGATAATTGGATTAGACACATCTAATGCTATAAATTGTTCTGCTAAAACTGGAGAAGGTATAGAGGATATATTAGAAGCAGTTGTCAATAGAATTCCTCATCCCCAAGATGAAGTCAAATCTCTTACAAAGGCTCTCATTTTCGACTCTTATTATGATCCCTATAGAGGTGTAATTGTTTACTTCAGAGTAATAGCTGGGTCAATCAATAAAAAGGATAAGATCTTACTCATGGCAAGCAAGAAAAACTATGAATTAGATGAAATTGGAATAATGGCTCCCGAGGAGAAGCAAGTAAATGAACTTCATGCAGGAGAAGTTGGTTATCTGGCTGCATCTATAAAGTCAGTCGCTGATGCAAGAGTTGGAGATACAATTACATTATTTAATTCCCCTGCTAAAGATCCTCTGCCAGGATATAAAACAGCCAATCCTATGGTGTTTTGTGGATTGTTTCCAACTGATGCCGATCAATATCCAGATCTAAGAGAGTCTTTAGAAAAACTACAATTATCTGATGCAGCGCTTAAGTACGAACCTGAGACAAGTAGTGCTATGGGATTTGGATTTAGGTGTGGATTTTTAGGACTTCTTCATATGGAAATTGTTCAGGAAAGATTAGAGAGGGAATATGATTTGGATTTGATTGTAACCGCTCCTTCAGTGATATATAAAGTTAATCTAAACGATCAGGAACAGATATTTATTGATAATCCTTCGACAATCCCAGATCCTCAATCAAGAGAATCAATAGAAGAGCCATATGTAAAAATGGAAATTTATTCTCCAAATGAATTTAATGGGACACTAATGGGTTTATGCCAAGAAAGACGAGGCGTTTTTATTGATATGAAATATATCACAACAGATAGAGTGACCTTGATTTACGAAATACCATTAGCAGAGGTCGTTACTGACTTTTTTGATCAAATGAAAAGTAGAACTCAAGGATATGCATCAATGGAATACCATTTGATTGGATATAGAAAAAATGATCTCGTTAGGTTAGATGTTCTTATAAATTCTGAAAGAGCTGATCCTTTAACTTCAATTGTTCATAAAGATAAGGCCTATGGGATAGGGAGGGGTTTAGTTGAAAAATTAAAGGAGCTAATACCAAAGCAACAATTTAAAATACCAATTCAGGCTTCAATAGGTAGTCGTATTATTGCAAGCGAAAGTATTAGTGCATTAAGAAAAGATGTTCTTTCTAAGTGCTATGGGGGAGATATTTCTAGAAAAAAGAAACTTTTGAAGAAGCAAGCTAAAGGTAAAAAGAGGATGAAGGCTATGGGTAAAGTTGACGTACCTCAAGAAGCTTTTATGGCTGTTCTGAAATTAAATCAGTAATTAATTTCAAATTAAAAACTAAAAGCTATTTTATCTTTAAAACAACAGGTATATTTTAGTTGATTGAAATAATCATAAATTTGTGAATTCAAACTCATCAAATCAAGTTGCTCAGAACATTAGAAGGACTGGATTTTTAATTGTACTTTCATATCTTTTAATAGTATTGATTATGAAAGTATTAGAGGCTAATAACTTTTTTGGTTATTCTTTATCATCATTTAGTAATGATATTTTTGCACCACCTTCCTTAAAACATTTATGTGGTACGGATAGATTAGGAAGGGATGTTTGTTTAAGAACTTTACAAGGATCATCTATAGCTATTGAAGTTGTATTTCTTGCAATTTTTTTTGCTTTAATCTTAGGCCTTCCATTAGGGTTGTTGAGTGGATATTTTGGAGGAATCCTTGATAAATGCTTATCACTTGTAATGGATACTATTTTTTCAATTCCTGTTATTTTACTCTCAGTTGTAGTAGCTTTTGTACTTGGTAAAGGAATTATTAATGCCTCTATAGCCTTGTGCATAGTTTATTCTCCCCAATATTTTAGATTGATCAGAAATCAAACAATGTTAATAAAATCAGAGACATATGTTGAAGCTGCAAGAGTTTCGGGAGCTGATGTTAAAACTATAATTTTTAAATATATACTTCCAAATGTAATAACTCCCTTACCTATTCTACTTACCTTAAATGCTGCGGATGCTGTTTTGGTCTTAGGAAGTTTAGGCTTTTTAGGATTAGGAGTTCCTGCAAATGTTCCAGAATGGGGAAGTGATCTTAATCTTGCACTCGCGGCTATACCTACTGGGATTTGGTGGACTGCTTTATTCCCTGGATTAGCAATGTTTTTTTTAGTCTTAGGTCTTTCTTTTATTGGAGAAGAATTAGAAAATATTTTTGAGAATTAAAAGTTAAATTTAATATTTTTTAGTTTTTAACAACTTCAATAATTTCTCCATACTGATTTAGCGTTGGATATTTATTTCCAGACTTTCTATATATAGATCCTAACTCAGGATAACTCCATTCAAATAATGTCTTTTCGTACTCTTCGGCACTTAAACCTTCTCCATTAAGAGGAAGTAAACCTTTACTTTCTCTTTGTCTGATAGCTTCAAAAAGTAAAATAGAAGCTGCTACTGAAACATTCAAAGATTGGACCATTCCTGACATTGGAATGAAGATTGATTCATCAACTTTTGAAATTAGTTGATCACTTAATCCCCATTTTTCTGCGCCTAAAACAAAACAAGTATTCTCTGAATAGTCAAAATTCCTGTAATCAGTCGATCTCTCATTTAGTGTTGTTCCATATAATTTAAAACCTTTTTTTTTTAGTTCAGATACTGCAGAAATTATTGTTTCATGATTATTTAATTTGACCCATTTTTGACTACCTTGAGCTGTACTGTTAAAAGTTTTAACTTTATCTTTTTCACAAATAAAATTCGCTTCAAAAACTCCTGCCGCATCACATGTTCTTAATATCGCAGATAAATTGTGTGGCTTATTTACTGCCTCTACTAAAACCGATAAGTTTTTCATTCGGCAATTTAAAACATTTTTTATTCGCTCAAATCTTCGTGGCAAAATTGACATTTTAAAAATGTTTAAAGTTAATTAGATTATATTCGTTCAAAAAAATATAATTTAAAAAATAAATTTTTAGTTTTAAATGATTGATTTTATATTAATTCAAATTCGATCAAGGAAATATTAAATACGTTATTTCGTTTATAATGTCTTAGTAATTTATATAAGATTAGATGGCCTACATTGAATGGGATTACACGGTTATAACCAGTATGGTAGAAGCTCAGGGCTGGACCTTACCTGAATATGACTCAAAAGAGTGGGTACAATTTAACGATGAACTTGGAGAAAAGATGAGAGGAGTTGGAATTGTTTTTGAAAAATATTGTAGATTTGCGCCAGATATAGGAGAAGGAGTTCATCTCTTTGACGATTAAAAATTTAAACCATTGATGTATCCCTTAATCAATGGTTATTAATAGATACAATAAGAGAATTTTGATTGAATTAGAGAATGAAATTATTAAGGCTTTATAAAGCTTATTTTGAAAATCTATCAGTAGTGTTCATAAAAAAATTTTAAGAAAGCTTTTAATCTTTAATTGTCCACAAAAAAGTTTTTTAAATTTTATATTTAAGTAAAAGGTAAGATGCAAAATAAATTTATTTTTCTATTCGATGGAGGTTGTCCATTATGTCTTAGGGAAACGAAATTCTTAAAAAGTAAAGACAATCTAAATAAAATTGAATTTGTAGATATTAACAATGTTAACTATAATCCTCTTCTCTTTAAGGACATTTCATATGCAGAAGCAATGTCTAATCTTCATGGGATTTTAGAAAATGGAAATATTATTAAAGGGTTAGATGTATTAGCATATTCATATGAATTGATAGGTCTAGGTTGGGTTTACTATCCTTTGAAAATTAAATTCCTAGCACCAGTTTTGAGGTTGTTTTACAAATATTGGGCAAAATATAGACTTAAAATTACTGGTAGATCAGATATTGAAAAACTCTGTACCTCTGAATGTAAGCAATAAATTATGGAAATTATTGATATAGACAGATTAATCGAGATGTGTTGGGAAGATAGAACTCCTTTCGAAGCGATTGAGTATCAATTTGGTTTAAAAGAAGAAGATGCTATTAAAATAATGAGAAATAATCTTAAGCCAAAATCATTTAAAGTTTGGAGAAAAAGAGTTTCTGGAAGAAAAACAAAACATATGGAACTTAAGGATTCGACTAGATTTAAATCTACTCACAAAAGAAAATTATAAATTTTGAAAATCTTACCAAGCAAAATATGTCCTGTTTGCAATAGGCCATTTAATTGGCGCAAAAAATGGAAAGATTGTTGGAAGGAAGTTAAATACTGCTCTAATAGATGCAGAAATAGGAAGTCATTAGTATGAACCAGATATCAATTATATTTCCAAATCAACTTTTTAGAGAAAGTCCACTCTTGAAATTAAGTTGCGAAATTTTGATGATAGAAGATTCATTATTTTTTGGTAATGATAAATTTCAAAAGTCAATTAATCATAAAAACAAATTAATTTTCCATAAAGCCTCAATGCTTGCGTATAAAAAATATCTGGAAAATTCAGGTCGTAAAGTTCTTTATATTGAAAACAAAAATAAACTTTCCACTGTTGATTATTTATCAAAATATTTGCAAGGAAAATATCAAAAGATAAACATTATAAATCCTCATGATTTCTTAATTATGAAGAGGATAAATAGATTTGTTGAAGCCAACAACCTTAAATTAAATGTTTTACAATCCCCAATGTTTATTACTAATGCAGACTTACGAGAGTCTTTTAAATCTAATCCCAAAAAACCCTTGATGGGTAGATTTTATGAGAATCAAAGAAGAAGTCAAAATATATTATTGAATCCTGATGGCACACCTCAAGGAGGTAAATGGAGTTTTGATGAATTAAATAGAAAAAAATTACCTAAGAACATAAATATTCCTGAAATCCCAAAATTACCAAAGAATCAGTTTGTAATTCAGGCTGAAAAGATAATTTCTAATTTACAGATAGAGTTTATAGGTGATAGTAATTATTTTATTTATCCAACGTCTTTCGAAGAAACGGATAGTTGGCTTAATGATTTTTTCGAAAATAGATTTTCTTTATTTGGCGATTATGAAGATGCAATTAGTAAGGATGAAGTTTTTTTATGGCACAGTTTACTTTCCCCTCTTTTAAATAGCGGTTTATTGACTGCAAAAGAAGTTATAAATAAGGCATTAACTTATGCTGAAAAAAATAAAGTTCCTATTAACTCTATAGAAGGTTTTATTCGTCAAATAGTTGGATGGAGAGAATTTATTTGCTTAGTTTATGAAAAATATGGTACCAAAATGCGTACTACTAATTTTTGGAATTTTGATAATAAGCCTATGCCTGAGTGTTTCTATAAGGGAACCACAGGAATCGATCCAGTAGATATCGTCATAAATAATATTATTAAATACGGTTATTGCCATCATATTGAGAGGCTTATGATATTAGGTAACTTTATGCTTTTATGTCGTATACATCCTGATCATGTTTATAAATGGTTTATGGAAATGTTTATAGATTCTTACGATTGGGTAATGGTCCCTAATGTTTATGGAATGAGTCAGTTTAGCGATGGAGGGATCTTTTCAACAAAACCTTATATTTCTAGCTCAAATTATGTGAAAAAAATGTCTGATTATAAAAGTGGACCTTGGTGTTCAATATGGGATGGTTTATTTTGGAAATTTATAAAAGATAATGAGACTTATTTTAGAAAACAATATAGACTTGCAATGTTAACGAGAAATTTAGATAAAATGAGTGACGAAAAGTTAAATGGACATTTAAGAATAGCTGAGGAATTTATTAGTAATCTTTATTAAAATATAAAACTTAATTTATAATCAATTTTTAAAACTTAAGAGAACCTTATGATATTAAGAAATATCAAAAACAAGTGTTAGATTAATAGAATAATAGGTTATTAATTAATTTTAAAAATTTATTCAGTTGCTATTTCTACTCCTTTCTTTACTTTTTAAGAAGTTAGATTGGATTATAAACTTGTATTAAAAATGCAATCCTCTTAAAGATTTAACTTCTTTCAAGGCTAGAGCAATTAATGATTTAGTAGCTGTAAATATTGTCTCGATTTTAAAGGCTTTAAATTCTATCTTCTCCTAATAAATGAAAAAAAATAAAAAAAATAAAATATTTTCAAGAGAAAAAGTTCATTCTCTTAATATCTATATATTTTTGGGATTCAATTTAACCTTGGTTAGTGTTCTTGGATTTATTTTGTTTAATACTTCAATTAATAGCTAAGAAAAACACTCATAATTA
>QCVV01000032.1 GCA_003210235.1 Prochlorococcus sp. AG-686-O05
TTCACCGATCTCTTCAATTCTTAAGAATTTTGGAACCGAATTACCTAATCAAATTGGAGAATTATTCACAACTAAAAACCTATTTTCTAGACCTTTAAAAACATTAATAAGTAGTGAAATAGATTGTGATCGGCTTGATTATTTACTTCGTGATAGTTACAACACTGGAACAAAATATGGATTAGTAGACTTAGAAAGAATTATTTCAGCGCTTACTTTTTCTCCTGATGGGAATATCGCAATCAAACCAAAAGGAGTAATAGCTATTGAACATTTTTTAGTTCTAAGGAACATGATGTATAGAACTATTTATAACCATAGAATCAATGAAATTTCTACTTGGATTTTAGAAAAAATTATTCAAATTATCAAAAAAAGCTCCGCAAAAAAAGACTTATGGATAGATGAAAGCATGCGAAGATGGATATTTTATCCAGACCAACTTGAGATTAAGGACTTCCTCGCGAATGATGACATAGTTTTTTATTTCCACTTAATGAAATGGAAAAATGAATCTTTTGAACCTTTAGAGACACTTTGTAAGATGTTTATTGATAGAAATTTACTAAAAGCATCAGATATAAGTTTCCTCACCAAATTAAAAAGATTAGAAATCTTAGCTTTTGCGAGAAAAAAATGTAAATTAAATAATTATGATTCAGAATTATTTTGCGGAATTAAAGAAAGATCTTTTAAAGGTTTTAAGTCTGATAATTCTCTGAGAATATGGGATGGCAAATATCAAAACCTTTTGGAAAACCAATCAGATTTAATTAATACATTGATGTCTTCAAAGAATACTTCATTAATTATTTATCCAAGTGAGTTTAGAAAAGATATGGAAGATAAAATCGCAATAGAAAGAGCTAATTTATAAATGAAATTAATTTTGAGAAGTATTGCTAATGAATTTATAAAATCATTTTCTTTCAAAAAATTTGAGCTTTATCAAAATTTTTGCGACAAATTAATTGCTATCGAAGCCCCAGCTGCAGCAAATTTAATTACAGAAAATGAAGAAATTAATTCATGGGAATTAGCAAAATTAAAACTTATCCTTGAAAAACATAAAATTAAGTTTTCAAATATCTATTCAAGTAATAGAGAAACAGTCTTAAGCGGAAAGTCTCTAAAAATAAACTCAACTTTTTTAAATATCAAAGACCTTAAAAATCAATCATCTCCAGGCCCTTCATATCTACAGGACATACTTCACAAAGGGACAGTTAGATCAGGGGATCGAATATCTTCAAATGGTGATCTTTTTATTATGGGTGACGTTAATCCGGGAGCTATTATTTCTGCAAATAATAACGTTTATGTGTGGGGTAAATTATTTGGTATCGCATTAGCAGGTGAAAATGGAAATAAAAATGCTTCTATTGCCTCTCTTTATCTAAACCCTTTACAACTAAGAATCTGTGGAATAGTAGCTATAGGTCCAAAAGATAAGCCCAATAATAAATATCCCGAGGTTGCAATTTTAGAAGATAATAAAATAATCATCAAACCTTATCTTCTAAATAACAATCTTTAATAAATAAATATTTTGAAATAAATTAATTCACAAGTAATAAATTTAAGAATTACTTAACTTTTGTAAAATTTTACCTTTTAAATCTAGCTTATTATTTATTAAATTATTCATTTTCTGTGTCGAAGAATACTCGCACTATCTTAATCTGTTCTGGTAAAGGCGGGGTTGGTAAAACCACTCTGACTGCAAACCTTGGTATTGCCTTAGCAAATAGTGGAGCTTCAACAGCTGTACTAGATGCTGATTTTGGATTAAGGAATTTAGATCTTCTCTTAGGTCTAGAAAATCGCATTATTTATACAGCTCAAGATGTACTCGATAAGAATTGTCGTCTTGATCAAGCATTAGTAAGACACAAAAAGGAGCCTAATTTAGCTCTACTACCAGCTGGTGATCCTAGAATGCTTGATTGGATGAAGCCTGAAGATATGAAACAAATTAGTAAATTACTTAGTGAGAAATTTGACTACGTTTTGGTAGATTGTCCTGCGGGAGTTGAGGATGGTTTTAAAAATGCTCTTTCAGCTTGCAAAGAAGCAATAGTAGTTACAAATCCTGAATTATCGGCAGTTCGTGACGCAGACAGAGTTATAGGAATTTTAAATACTTCTGATATAAAGCCAATACAGTTAGTAATTAATAGAGTTCGCCCTAATATGATGGCTAATCAAGAAATGCTCTCTATAGAAGATGTTCAAAGTATCCTTTCATTGCCGTTATTGGGTATTGTTTTAGAGGATGAACAAGTAATAATAAGTACAAACAGAGGAGAACCTCTTACTCTTTCTGAAAGTAAATCTCCTGCTAAAAAATGCTATTTAAATGTATCTCAAAGACTTATAGGAAAAGATATTCCAATTATCGATCCAAAGAACGAAGGAAAAAGCCTTAAAGATAAATTCATGAGATTAATGCAAACAAAGATTTTTTAAAAAATGATGACTCTTAGAGACCTTATAAACAAATTGCTAGGCAGAGAAACAGCTAGTGCCAATACTGCTAGAGAAAGATTGCAATTAGTTTTAGCTCATGACAGAGTTGATATGAGCTCATTAACAACTGATCTTTTGGATAAGATGAGAAAAGAAATACTTGATGTGGTTGCTAAATATGTGGAGATTGATTTTGAGGAAGTAGCTGTAAGTCTAGAAACCGAAGATAGAATGACTGCGTTAGTAGCAAATCTGCCTATAAAAAGAACTCTCACAGGAGAAATTGAATTAAAAAAAAATGAGGATGCCCAGAAAAAGAAATAAAAGTTTTAAAAATCTAAATTAATAAATTATCAAATAACACCATGCTGTATGTAAAATAAATTTATGCCGGCTTAGCTCAGCGGTAGAGCAGCGCTTTTGTAAAGCGAAGGTCATCAGTTCAAATCTGTTAGCCGGCATTTTTACATTTCTATGTGAGATTCTTCTTTATTTATTGAAAATAGAAAAATAAAAAGGGATAAAAAAATAATTGGCAAAAATTTTATCTCTATTAGATTAGTTAAAAATGATGTTAAAGGTTCAAAAATCCAGTAAGAAAAAATTTGTATTAATGAAATAAAAAATATAAGAAGAAGCATTACTTTATACCTTGAATTGAGACTTCTCCTTCTCTTATTATTTTCCATTTACCATAATTCACCCAAGAAATTATGGTACTCGCCTTACCACTACATTTTTCCCAGGGAATTGGTCCTAAAATATTTACATCAGGCAAATTAATTGAAATTTCTTTTACACTTGTAGCAGTAGGTATACCTGATAGATTTGCACTTGATGTTAGTAATGGTCCACTTTCCTTTAAAAATAATTTAGCCATTTTTGAATTTGGTATACGTAAACCCAAAGTATTGTTACTGGTAGATGAAAATGTTTTTCTTTTTTCAGAGATCGGAATAATGATTGTTAAGGGTCCTGGCCAATAACAAGAAGAAATAAATTTGAAATCATCTAATGCCGATTCATGAACAAACTCATCAAATTTAAAATTTTCAGCTCCCATTAAAATCAAGGGTTTTTTAATATCTCTTTTTTTAATCTTATAAATCATTTCTGAAAACTTTGGTAAGCATCCAATCGCAGGCAAAGTATCAGTCTGAAAGACTATAGGCAAGCCAATGCTTAGTTTTTCTAAGGCTAATTTTTGATCTATAACATTCATTTAAATTATTAATCAATAATTTATTTATATCTTCCAATTGTAAATCTTCCAATCCCAGATAAATCTTTTAATACTTTTACAGAAGTAAATCCATTTTCAAGAAATAATTGTTTAACTTTTTCACCTTGATCAAAATGATTCTCAATTAATAACCACCCTTTATGTTTTAAATATATCGGCGCATTTTGAACTATTTCATTTATATGATCAAGGCCTTCTTTCCCTCCCAGTAGAGCATTTTTAGGTTCAAAATTCTTTACTTCTATTGGTAAGACTTCATAAATATCTTGCGGAATATATGGAGGATTAGCTACAGCTAAATCTATTTCTCCTTTATAATTCGCAAGAGGATCCCACCAATTCCCACTATAAAATCTTAAATTAGATTGATTAGAGTTGTTTGCAAAATTTCTCGATGCAATCTCAATAGCATTTTTATCAATATCAGTTGCAATTCCATTCCAATTTGGATTAGCCAATGCTAAAGCTATGCTAATTGCACCTGAACCAGTACCAAGATCTACAAAGGTTATTTTTTCTTTCTTATTATTAGATATCCCAGAAATTATTTCAATAATAAGTTCTGTTTCTGGTCGGGGGATAAGAACTCTATTTGTAACTTCTAATTTGAGATCCCTCCAAAAAGAAATTCCACTTAGATATTGTATAGGTATAGAAGTATTAAGGTGTTTATCCCAAAAAGTTTCTAGTAAATCTAAACTTAATTTTAAATTTAAATTTTTTTCAGATTTTATTTTAATTAAATTTAATTCTTTATTCGAAAGTCCAGCTAATGAATCGATCAAAAGATTGAGAGAGTTGTTATCTCCTCCTTTTGATACTTGTTTTTTTTTCCACAATGAAAATTCTTCAGCAGAAATTACAAACATTCAACCATTAACTTAGCGTTTTGGGCCAAGTTTACCTTTACCAGAATCTGAATAAAAGCTTGATTTCTCGCCATCTTGGGTCGAAATAAATAAACCAATTAGAAAGATTGTTGGTACTCCTACAAATAGAAGACTTGCTACGAAACCAAAATTTGTTGTTTCCATTTAAAAAGACAAATTCAATAATAATTAAGACTATAGACATTCAAAAGGGAATTAAGTGGGAAAAGACAAAAATTCTACTAACTCATTAACAGTCTTAAACAATTTATCTAGGTAATTTTTTGCTTTCAGCAGATTCTTTTAAATCTTTCAAATTTGATGGAGGAGATTGAGGCTTAGTAAGTATTACCGAAGATGAATTAATGAGTGTTTGACAGGCAAGTCTCCAGTTATCAGGCCTGTTGTTGAGTTTTTCTTCCTCGACAACAGTGAGGGGACTTAGCGAGTTTTTCGTTCCCCCTTCAACAGAAACAAAACAAGTACTGCATTGCCCAACTCCACCGCAATTACCTAGTATGCCTTTTAAACCATAAAGTTGTAATTTCTCTCTAATTACTAACTCTCTCAAATTTTCTCCAGGTTTGCATTCGATATCTATTCCCTCACGGATGAATCTAATAATTGCCATTTTTTTGTTATTTTTATCTATTTTGGCGCTTTACTTTGAGAATTGTGACCAAAATATTAACATATTTTTGTTAAAAATTCGCTGAAACTAAAGTGACACAGACTTATTTGACCAATTTTACTAAGAAAATTAATTTATTTACAAAACTCTCTCAATGCCCAAAAAACCCTTACGATCATGTTGTTTAGCTGTTAATTCAGCATCGTTACAAGAATTTAACCGATGGGATTGCCTTGGTATAGAGTTCACACAGTAGTTATCAACGACCCCGGTCGACTACTAGCTGTGCATCTCATGCATACTGCATTATTAGCCGGCTGGGCCGGTTCTATGGCTTTATATGAATTAGCCATTTTTGATCCTTCAGACGCTGTTCTCAATCCAATGTGGAGACAGGGAATGTATGTCATGCCATTCATGGCGAGATTAGGGATCACAAGTAGTTGGAACGGATGGGATATAACTGGAGCTACTGGAGTTGATCCAGGATTCTGGAGCTTTGAAGGTGTTGCAGCTGCCCACATTGTTTTTAGTGGACTTTTAATGCTTGCTTCAATCTGGCATTGGACATATTGGGATTTAGATTTATGGGAAGATGAAAGAACTGGGGAACCTGCTCTTGATCTTCCAAGAATATTTGGGATCCACCTTCTTTTATCAGGAATTACTTGCTTTGGATTTGGAGCTTTTCATTGCGCTAATGTCGGCATTTGGGTTTCAGATCCCTATGGTCTAACCGGTCATGTGGAACAGGTAGCGCCATCTTGGGGAGCAGATGGATTTAATCCTTTCAACCCAGGTGGAATAGTTGCAAATCATATTGCAGCCGGCCTTTTAGGTATTATCGGTGGAATATTTCACATTACAAATAGGCCAGGAGAAAGGCTTTATAGAGCCCTTAAACTTGGAAGTTTAGAAGGAGTATTAGCTAGTGCCCTAGCCGCTGTTCTATTTGTATCATTTGTTGTCGCAGGAACAATGTGGTACGGTTCTGCCACCACCCCTGTTGAATTGTTTGGGCCAACAAGATATCAATGGGACTCTGGTTACTTCAAAACTGAAATAAACAGGCGAGTTCAAACTGCTATTGATAATGGAGCAACTAGGGAAGAAGCATACGCTTCAATTCCCGAAAAGCTTGCATTCTACGATTACGTAGGCAACAGTCCTGCGAAAGGAGGATTGTTTAGGGTTGGAGCTCTTGTAAATGGAGATGGTTTACCAACAGGTTGGCAAGGGCATATTGCTTTTACAGATAAAGAGGGCAATGACTTAGAAGTTAGAAGAATTCCAAACTTCTTTGAAAACTTCCCAGTTATTTTGGAAGATAAAGAAGGTAATGTAAGAGCTGATATCCCCTTTAGAAGAGCTGAAGCAAAGTATTCATTTGAACAAACTGGAATCACAGCAACTATTTACGGGGGTGATCTTAATGGTCAAACATTTACAGATCCTGCGGTAGTAAAAAGATTAGCTAGGAAAGCACAACTTGGTGAAGCATTCAAGTTTGATAGAGAAACTTATAAATCTGATGGTGTATTCCGTAGTTCCCCAAGAGCTTGGTTTACTTATGCACATTTATGTTTCGGATTATTATTCCTATTTGGTCATTGGTGGCATGCTTCAAGAACACTTTACAAAGATTCCTTTGCTGGTATTGACTCCGAGATAGGTGACCAAGTTGAATTTGGTCTCTTTAAGAAACTTGGAGACGAAACTACTAGAAGAATCCCAGGAAGGGTTTAATTTAAACTTTATTATTTATTCTCATGGAAGCTTTTGCTTACGTTCTTATCTTAACTCTCGCAGTTGTTACTCTATTTTTTGCAGTCGCTTTTAGAGATCCCCCTAAATTCGATAGGAAATAAAGATAAAAAATCCCTCCATCAATTCGGAGGGATTTTTTTTTGCTACTTTTCATAATCGTGATATTAATCTACTATTAGAGTTAAAGATTGTATTAATTCACTATATGCAGTGTCCAACCTGTAAAAATACAGATAGCAGAGTTTTAGAATCAAGATCTGCTGATACTGGAAAAAGTGTCAGAAGAAGAAGAGAGTGTTTAAATTGCAGCTTTAGATTTACCACATATGAAAGAGTTGAGACAATGCCAATTTCTGTTCTTAAAAATGATGGTAGCAGAGAATTATTTAATAAAGATAAATTAGTTACTGGGATATCTAGAGCATGCGAAAAAACAACATTTTCAAGAGAAGCGATTATTAATTTTGTTGACTCAATTGAATCTCAAATCATACAAGTTTCAAATAAAGATATTAAATCTTCTCATATTGGAGAATTAATTCTTAAAGGCTTAAGAAGAGAAAATGAAGTTGCTTACATAAGATATGCATCAGTCTATAAGAAGTTTAATGGAGTAAAAGACTTTGTTTCCACTCTTGAATCTCTAAAAGGTAGTTCGAAAAATGAATTAGCTTCAATTTCATGAATTCAGCCTACTAAAGTGTAGAATGTAACTTACAAATAATTTGCTCTTTAGTTTGCAGGCTAAAAGCATTCCTTTCTAACCACCTACGGTGGTCTGCGTTTTAACAAATGATCGAAAATCCTTCCCAAACCGTAAAAGAAATTTCAGACGAAAAAGAAATTAAAACTTCAACTGTTGAGGGTAACTCTTCAGAAATTCCGAAAGAGGAAGATTTATCATTTGACACTAAAGATATTCCCTCTGCAGACTCTTCTTCAAGCAGAAGAAATAGTGATTTGAATACCGCTGGATTTACTCAAGAAGAGTTTGCATCATTATTAGGAAAATATGATTACAATTTCAAACCTGGCGATCTTGTAAAAGGTACAGTTTTTGCTTTAGAGCCTAAAGGAGCAATGATAGATATCGGAGCTAAGACTGCAGCTTTTATGCCTATGGGAGAAGTTTCTATAAACAGAGTTGAAGGACTAAGTGATGTTTTACAACCTTCTGAAAGTAGAGAATTTTTTATAATGAGTGAGGAGAATGAAGATGGTCAGTTAGCCTTATCAATTAGAAGGATTGAATATCAAAGAGCATGGGAAAGAGTAAGACAGTTACAAAAAGAAGATGCAACTATATATTCTGAGGTTTTTGCAACTAACAGAGGTGGGGCTTTAGTAAGAGTTGAAGGCTTGAGAGGCTTTATCCCTGGCTCTCATATTAGCGCCAGAAAAATAAAAGAAGATTTGGAAGGGGAATATTTACCTTTAAAATTTCTTGAGGTGGATGAAGAAAGAAACAGATTAGTTTTAAGTCATAGAAGGGCTTTAGTGGAGAAAAAAATGAATAGACTTGAAGTTGGAGAAGTTGTTGTAGGTTCCGTAAAGGGCATCAAACCTTACGGAGCTTTTATTGATATTGGGGGTGTGAGTGGTCTTCTGCATATTTCTGAAATTAGTCATGAACATATTGAAACACCTCATAATGTTTTAAATGTAAATGATCAGATGAAAGTAATGATAATAGACTTAGATTCCGAGAGAGGAAGAATCTCTTTATCAACCAAAGCCCTAGAACCTGAACCCGGAGATATGTTAACTGACCCACAAAAAGTTTTTAATAAAGCTGAAGAAATGGCTGCAAAATATAAGCAAATGTTACTTGAGCAAACTGATGAAAACGAAGAGCAACCAACAGATATTCCAGAAAGCATATAAAAACTTACATTTAAAAAATTAACAAACAAATTAACTCTAGATTAAATAAAATCTTATAATTTCAACTTAATAAATATTGATTAATATTTACGGTTTAAATTAGGATTAGGAATATTCCTTAATTATTTATAAATGAGTGATTTTATTTTTACTTCTGAATCTGTAACTGAAGGTCATCCTGACAAGATATGTGATCAAATCAGTGATGCTATATTAGATGCTTTGTTGACTGAAGACCCAGAGAGTAGAGTAGCCTGCGAAACAGTTGTCAATACTGGCCTTTGCTTACTCACTGGTGAAATAACTTCTAGAGCAAAACTTGACTATATAAAACTTGTTAGGAAAGTAATTAAAGAAATTGGATATGAAGGTTCAAAAGCTGGAGGTTTTGACTCAAATAGCTGCGCTGTTTTAGTGGCTCTTGACGAGCAATCACCTGATATTTCCCAAGGAGTAAATAAAGCAGATGATTCGAACGAGGACTTGGAGAACAATACTGGGGCTGGTGATCAGGGGATAATGTTTGGATATGCATGTGATGAGACACCTGAATTAATGCCTTTACCAATTAGCTTGGCTCACAGATTAGCAATACAACTTGCAAAAGTAAGACATGAAAAAGTTCTTGATTATCTTCTGCCTGATGGAAAAACTCAAGTAAGTATTGATTACAAAAAAGGGGTTCCAGTTTCAATAAATACCATTTTAATTTCAACTCAGCATACTGCTGAGATTGATGGAATTACAAATGAAGAAGAAATTCGGCAAAAGATAAAAGAAGATTTATGGATCAATGTTGTATTACCAGCAACAGAAGATTTAGAAATCAAACCAACAATTCAAAAGACAAGATTCCTAGTGAACCCCACAGGTAAATTTGTTGTAGGGGGACCTCAAGGCGATGCAGGACTTACTGGCAGAAAAATAATTGTAGATACTTATGGAGGATATGCAAGGCATGGAGGCGGTGCATTCTCTGGTAAAGATCCTACTAAAGTTGACAGATCAGCTGCATATGCAGCACGTTATGTAGCTAAAAGTATTGTAAAAGCACAATTAGCAAAAAAGGCAGAAGTACAATTAAGTTATGCCATTGGAGTTGCCAAACCAATTTCAATTCTTGTTGAAACTTTTGGTACTGGAGTTATTTCTCAAAATAATTTAAAAGAACTAATTAAAAACAACTTTGATTTAAGGCCTGCAGCAATAATAAAAGAGTTTGATTTAAGAAATCTACCAAAAAAAATGGGTGGGGAATTTTTCAGGAAAACTGCATCTTATGGACACTTTGGCAGAAATGATCTAAAGCTTCCTTGGGAAAGTGTTGAAGAAAAATCAGCCCAATTAATAGAGGCCTCAAAAAACCTTTTATAAATATTTATGCCAGATGATTTTTTTGGGGGATTAGATTTTGGGACTAGTGGTGCAAGAATATCCATTATTGATATTAAAAAGGAATTAAAATATTCGAATTCAGTTCCCTATCAATATGGCTTTAAAGATCCCAACTCTTGGATTGATTCTTGTGAAAAGCTTCTAGATAGTTTACCTCTTGATATAAAAAACAATATTATTAATTTAGCAATCTCTGGCACTTCTGGAACTTTAATGGCTTGTAATTTAAGTGGGGATCCGATAGGAGAAGCTATACCTTATGACCAAGCATGTAATGAAAATAAAATCCTAATTGAATCGATAACGGCTGGAGAATATCATTTACAAACCCCCTACAGTAGTCTGGCTAAAGCATTAAAACTGATAGATGAATTTGGGGAAAATATTCTTTTAAGACATCAATCTGACTTTATAACTGGCTGGTTTTTGAAAGATTGGATCTATGGGGAAGAAGGCAATAATATCAAGCTTGGTTGGGATCTAATAAAAGAATCTTGGCCAAAAAGTTATCTCAATACTTCATGGCAAAAATGCTTACCTCTAATAATTAAAAGTGGAAAAATCTTGGGTCAAATCGACACTGACTTAGCCGAAAGGTTCAAATTAAATAAGGAGATACTATTAGTCTCGGGGACAACTGATTCAAATGCAGCTTTTTTAGCTGCAGGATTAGGAAAAGAAGAAGGTCTAACAGTTTTAGGAACCACAATTGTAGTTAAAAAAATTAATAAGACCCCGATCAAGGGAAAGGGAATTACAACCCATAGAGTAAGTGAAGAATGGATATGTGGAGGGGCATCAAACGCTGGCTGTGGGATTTTATCTCAATTTTTTTCTGATAAAGAAATAAAAGAACTTAGCAGACAAATAAATCCCTCAAAAAAAACTTCTCTAAATCTTTTGCCACTCAATAGTAGGGGTGAGAGATTTCCTGTTAATAATCCTTTTTTAGAGCCAATTCTTAGTCCTAGGCCAGTAAGTGACTCCCTTTATTTACATGCATTGTTCGAGGGTTTAGCAATGATTGAATTGAAAGGATGGGAGAAACTATATGAGCTGACAGGTTCACTT
>QCVV01000033.1 GCA_003210235.1 Prochlorococcus sp. AG-686-O05
AGAATAATCGTTTACCTGGTCATAGCTTTCTTATCGATAAGACTGGGGAAAACTCAGAACATAAATTCGGAGCATTTATGTATGGACCAAAGACCACCTTCATTTCTGCCACACCAAAAAGTAAATGGGTTCAAATTACTAACAATGAAGATTCTAATAATTCAAGTATGATAGTTACTTCTAGAGGTTCTTTTGGCTATATCGCAAATACAATAGGACAATCAATTGAGGGGAATATAACTAATTTAATATTAGACTCTGATTTAACACTTATCCCTTATGGGGGATATCAAAATAATGGAAATGAACTTGAAATAATTGGAGTAGGTAAAAAAATTAATGAAATGCCTGTAGGTACACTTTTAAATTCATCAGTAAGTAATGTATTCTTAATTTTTGATAATTCAACTTCAAACTACCATTTAAGAAGTTTCCAAACACTTAATATTAATAGATTAAATAATTCAAGTCTTCAATATTCTTATCCTGGATCATTTGCCATCCTTGATTCTAAAAGTAGTGCTAGTGATATAAATCTTGGAAATAGTTTAGATGAAAACTCATTAGCAAATTCTTGGTTAAACACATTTGGTATCAAAGTAAAAGAAATTGAAAAAAACTATACAAGAAATTTCTCTGGTGCCGTTTGGGTTAAGAACTTATGCTTTGATGGAACAGGAGAAAAAACATGGGAATTCTCAAAAGAATTTATAGATAAATTAGTATCATGGCATGGTAGTAATTTTAATTGGGGAATAAAGTACTATAGGGGCAAGTCAATCATTTTATGGGATACCCTAAGAGACTTTAAATCTAATTGAATGAAAAAAATAAACAATTCTAAACTAGTCTCATCGAATAAAACAAAATCATATATGAATGGCTTCGGACTTGTCGATTCCATTTTAAGTCTTTCTTTACTTGCTGGAATAATTACATATGGAGTCTATTTTTCTTCTTTAAGACTTAGTACAGTTCACTCCTCTAATCTAATCCGTTCAGTGAATAAAGAAATTGAAAGAGATATAGAAAGATTGAAATTGGATTTATGGAGCTTATTTTATAACAAAACTGAAGGCATATATGACATATCCGACTATGAATGCAATGATGTTACTTCAAATATCTTAGCCTTACCTAGTTGGAATACTCAATCAAATACAACAGGACAGATTAGCCAATCTTGGAGACCTGGAGAAGAAAGAAGCAAAGTATTTAGTGGAAACAAAGTTTTAATAACTAGAGAGCTTTCAATCTCATCACCTATTGATAATCAATCACTAAATAGTTCTATTGCAACACTAGATTATAGAGTTGAGTGGGGGTTAGAAAATAAGCATTGGTTAAGTATTGATTTAGGAACAGAAGCTCATAGTTGGTGCGAACAAATAATATAAAAAATGATTTTTAAAAATTTCAAAAGAGATATTAATTATTCTTCAGGCTTTACTCTTGTCGAATTGATTATTGTAGTTGGAATGATGAGTACTTTATCTGGTTTATTGCTCCCAAGTTTTCTAAATTGGATTAGGGTAGAGAAGGTTAATTCTTATACTAGAGAATTAAGAGAATATTTTAGAGTTGTTAAACTTGATGCAAGAAGATGGGGTTCAAGTTGCCAAATCAATATTAATACGATCAGTCATAATGGAGTTCAAAAGGACAGAAATTACTATGGTTACAAGGTTGAATGCAGCGATAGTTCCACAAAAATTAATAATATTGCACCTGCAATTAATAATTCCATTTTTCAAGTAATTAACAAAGACTTTTTAATAACGCCAAATGGAAGGATTAGTTCAGATCAATCTATTATTATTGTCATTGGATCTAAATACCATAATTCAGGAGTTAAGATACTCAATTGTCTCGTTATCCAATCTCCAACTGGCCATATAATTAAAGGGAAATTTTCACAAAATGACTGGTTAACTAATAATATGCAAGTAAGCCAGAAAGATACAAATAATATTCTTAGCTCAGAAAAATGCAAATTTTCTTAAATAATGAATAATCATTTACCAGAAAAAAATGGCTTCTCCATCATCGAATTAATAATTGCAGGTGCAATTTCAATAACAACTATAGGTGTAGGGTTCTCTTTATTACAAATTGCCTTGAAGGGAAATAAGATAGATGAAACTCAAATGGGTCTTAATGGGAGAATTAATGATACGCTTGATTTTATTTTAGATGAAGTAAAAGCCAGTAAAAGAATAATTGATGATGAAACAAAAATTACACAATTTAATCTAAATTGTACGTTCCCTAATAATAGTGAGTTTCTTTTTGGTATTAGCCTTCCAGATCAAGCACTAGTAAAAAGTGATTATGATACTGAGGGTGATCAATTCAGTTTAAATCAAGTTGAGTGTCCTATTGTTTATTCACTAAGGCCTAGCTTAGAAAGCGAAAAGTCACCATTTACTTTAATAAGATACGGACCACAATATAATGAGAGTGGATACTATATTTCGCCATCATATTTACAGTTTCAAGAAACAACATTATTAGACGGAATTACTGAATCTACCAAGTATAAAAAAATATCTTGTTCTTCTGGATGGAATGATATTAAAACTATAAAAGGGATCTCTTTTTGTGTAGATGAATTTAATAAAGCCATTGAGCTTCAAATTGAAGCAAGTGATCTGCAAAAAGGTATTGGCAATAATGAATTAAGATCTTTAGCCTCTATTGGTGGATTTTCTTCTATACAAGATGAAAATCAAATAAATCTCAACTCCACAAATTCGAATAATTTAGAAAATTCTCTTTCTTGTTTTAGCGTTCAATGTTGCTGGATGGGCATATGTCTAAAATCTAATAAAGTAACTTACATAATAGATAATTCATTTTTTATGAATGAAGATTATCTACATCAAAATGGTCGTTTGGTTAATGGGAATTGGCAACCAATTAATGAACCCGAATTAATTTCTCCAAGAATAAATGGCAAAAATTTATTTGAATATACACTAAGTACCTTGAAGCAACACATAAATAAGCTTCCATCAGCTAATGATATTGCAGAAGAAAATAAGATTTACATGCAAATAATATCAAATAACAGCACATCAAATTATTTGTTCGAAGAGGGACCTCAAGCGCTTACAACAGAAAATAAAATTGCTGCATTAAGTTATTTAAATAATTTAACAGCTGAAGTCGAGGGAGCTATTGATCCTTGGGAGGACATTTGTAGATCTTTAGAATCAGAGTATATTGGCCAATTGATAATTTTAAGCGCATGGAAGCCATCCACAACAAACGCATCCTCCATAAAGCCATGTGCACAACTAGAAGAGGGTAGTTACAAAGAAATCGTTAATGAATATAATCAATTCACTAGAAGTAAATCTGCAGTAGGGGCACTAGTAATTGATTCCATATCTCTTTTTCATAATTATTGCGAAAGCTCAAAAAATGCATTCAGTAATGATTGGTTAGGATCTCTATCAAAAGGTGCTGAATCTTATTGTATTCATATCAAATAAGGCTTTAAGAAATTATGATTATTTGTTTCCGGATATAACTGATTCCTTATTTAATTTGTTCTAAAAGAATTTGTGAGTCTTTATTTTGAAAATTAAGATTGTAGTCTGCAATATTGGATTCTCTATCATCTAACACTTTTGGAGTTACCAAAATTACTAATTCTCTCTTATCACTACTCTTTTGATTTGATCTAAAAAGGCCTCCCAATAGTGGTATATCTCCTAATATAGGGTATTTATAAGTTGTATCTATATCAGTCTCTTGAATAACCCCAGTAAGAACTAAAGTTTCTCCGTCCTTTATACGAATTGCCCCTGTATCAAGTCTTCTGTTATTTATTTTCGAGACTGAACCACAACCAACAATATTAAAGCTACCAGATATTCCTGTAACAATCGGAGTCATTGTAAATGTTACATAATTACTTTGATCAATCCCCAAAATTTTAGCGCCTAATTTCACCCCAACAGTCTCATAACTATATGAACAAGTACCTCCATCTGCTTTAGTAGCATCTACGGGAACCTTATCTCCAATTTCAACAAATCCTTCATTCCCAACTTTTCGACCAATGCTACTACCATCACCAGCAGAACCAGATGACTCACTAAGCAAAAGTGTTGGGCTCGCTAATACCTTTGTAGATCCTTCTTCAATACTAGCTTCTAATAAACCAAAAAAAGATTTATTTGCAAAAGTTGAACCTGGGTTGAGAGTACTAGTTCCGCCGGCATCAGGAAAAGTAGGTAAATAAGTACCAAATGCTGATTTAATTTTACCTTGATTACCTATTATAAATGCATCATCTATAGAGGTTCCGAAATCCTTCATAGATGAATTTTTATCAGATAGATTAACATCGAGAACTTTTACACTTAAAGCAACCTGTTTTTGCTTTATATCTAATTTTTGCAGAAAGCCATTTGCTAAATCAATAAGATATTTTTCTCCAACCATTGTCACAGTCTGAAGCCGCTCATCTGTTGTTGCTATAAGACCAACTAAAGGACCAATAGTTGCACCATAAACCTTTACTGATGTTTCTGATTGATCAGTAGTAGTAGCTGAAGTTGAAGCTCCCTGAACTGCCTGAGATTGTGACGCTCCGGAAGTCACAGAGGTAGTAATTGTAAAGGTTTTGGTTACGCTTGCACCTAAATTGGCTAAATAATCTGCTGCAGAACTAGAGCTTATTTGATTCAATTGATATACATCAGTATCTCTTGTATCAAAGACAGTATTTCTTACATTAGGTCCTACATAAAGAATATCGTTATGTAATTTTGCTTGCAAACCACTTGCTAGCAATAGCGAATTGAAAGCTTTTTTATAACTAACATCATTTAAAGTCATAGAAATTAATCGCTGATTATCAACATCATTCTCCTTATTTGGACTATTTTTCACCCAAACAAATCCATAGTTTCCTATTTTTGCTAAATACTCAAAGATTGCTTTAGCTTTTGCTTGTTTAAAAATTAAAGATACAGAAGGTCCATCAATTTCTAATAAATTTGGATTAACAATAGAAGAAGATATTAAAAAATTCGTTTTATCTAAGATTTGACTATTTTTAAATAACTCTCTTGAATTATTAAATTGAAAGTATT
This sequence comes from Prochlorococcus sp. AG-686-O05, assembly GCA_003210235.1. Classification (GTDB taxonomy): domain Bacteria; phylum Cyanobacteriota; class Cyanobacteriia; order PCC-6307; family Cyanobiaceae; genus Prochlorococcus_A. The sequence continues at coordinate 5,109 of QCVV01000033.1, forward strand.
TATCAACTTTAGATTTATTAAAAAAAATATCTTCTGCTGAATTAGCACTAGCACTCAATAAAGTAGTTAGTGCTAAAAATGAAAATGATCTTAGACGAGACTTTCGATTGAAAAACAAGATTATAATCTAGATTACTAACCATAATAGCAATACACTCTTAAATCAACAAAATCATTGGTTAATAATAAAAATCTATCGTGTAAATAAAAAAAAATTAAATTATCTACTTAGAAAAAGAAGGTATTTTAAAAATAATTTTAGTTTCTACATTTCCTAAATCAGGAGAATTATTCAGCTTATTAATATCTTCATCAAAAATTATAGGTTGTCCATTTTTATTTAAAGGGATTATTAGAGAATCTTTTTCTTTATTCTTTTCAGGAAGAGAACTTAATGATTTCTGTTGAGAAGTAACCTCTAAACAAAGGGGTATAATCATTACGTCATATAATTGTATTTCCTTTAAAAATTCAATCATATCTAAATAGTCTGATTTAAAAGTCACCTCATAGTAAGTAACATTCAATAATCCTTTATTTCGTGAATTGGTAGTCTTTGGTCGTGACTTAAATTTTTTTGATAATTTTTGACTAGTAGAAATTTTACATAATTTTGAAGTATCTGCCTTTAATAATGGAGAAAATGAATTGATATTTACCTCTGATTTTTTTGCAGTTTCATTTAACAATTGAGTGATAAATAGAATCTGGTCATTTTTTATAAAAGAAGTATTAATTTCAGACATTTTTATTTTTATTTCTTCAAATTTAAGACTTTTATTTTTTAATTCAGATATTTTATTTAATAGATTTTCTGATTCATATTTATATCTTTTGGTTTTCTTAAAAGAAGTATTAATAGTCTCAATAGCTGGAATTAACAAAAAAATTGATAGAAGAGAGGCACTAAAAATCCCTAAAGTAGGTTTAAAATATTTAGAGTTACGGATGTCATAAAATAATCTTCTGTAATTTAAATTTTTTAAATCATCAATTTTTAAATTCTTCAGATTCTCTGCAATAGAATTTAAATCAATTTCTTTGATTTTCTGAGTTAATCCTTTTAAAAGATTTTTATAATCTTGCAATTTCACTTTCACTAAACTTTTAATAGAGATTTTAAATAATTAAATCTCTTTAACTTTCTAAGTAAACCATTTGCATTAGCTTCTTGATATAGTTTCACACGTTTTTTAATATCAATTTTGTTTGTTTGACCATAAATTTCAAGATCAAATTTAGGGCTAATATTCTCTTTCCCTATTTTGATAGATTCGGATCGATTAATTCGATTAACGTTTACACTTTCCCTCTTTAATACAGGAGATTCAATAATTAAAGTAATAAATTCATTTAAAGAATCTAAATTAAATGCACTTACATCGATATCAAAACCATTATCACTAAAATAATAACTATTAATTTGAACCCCTTTAGGTACAGAATTCTGCAAATAAAATGCGAATAAATAGGAAGTTGTAGACTCTGAAAAATATTCTTCTAAATTATTTAAATTTTTTCTAAATCTCCCTTTTGAAGAATCTAAGTCGGATAATTTTTGGGAAGTAAGAGAGTATTGATAGTGATCAGATTCTAATTTTTTTATAGTTAAATTTGGAAATATATTTACAAAGTATAGTCCAAAACTTAAAAGTAAAATTAATGATGATGGATAAAAAAGTTCCGCATTCTTATGAAATTCATTATTAAGAAAAACTATTTTTTTCTTAAGACTTGCATCTGATAAAAGTAAATTAGGTGGTGCAGGCCTTTCCCATAGCCTTAATTTCGAATTCTTAAAAGCAAAATTATAATTTATACGCATGATGTCAAAATTGAAGCCATAGAATAAATATTAGAATCAATGGATTTTGAAATAATTTCATGAATTTGCATTGTTTTTGGAACGTATGAATAGTTAGCTAAATTTAATTCAGATATACGTTTAAAACCTTTTGGCAAAGGCTCTTCTATATTTAGTAATCCATCTAATCCTGGTCCCATAACAAATATATTCGAAGGTAATTCTTCGTTATTTTCGTTCATAATTAATTTAATGGAATTAATGACTCTTTCAAAAAAATTTTTACTTGATTCACTTAAATCATTTGTAATGTATAGGGAGGAACCAAATGGCAATTTATGAGAAGTTAATCTATCAAGATTACTACCTATTAACAAATTAGATTGTGTAGATTCAATATCTAATAAAACGGTTGTTTCTTCAGAAATTTTTAATGTTATGGAATCAAAAATATGAGGAGCTGCTGGAACTACTCCTATTATTGGTAAATCGATAATTTCTAATGTATCAGTCCAACCTTTTATAAAATCACGATTTGCATAAATAGTTCTAACTGAACTATTTGAAATTTTCTTATCTGAGATTCTAAGAAAATCAACAAGTGTATTTGACGGTAAATAAGGACTCTTTGATTGAACCTGAGTATCAGATTGAGAAATTTGTTTCAAGTCGGAGGTTTTAAAAGTATGAATATTAAAAAAAGAATTTGATAATACTAACAATAAAGGGGAATTTGTAAGGTCCAAAAGAGTTAATGAGTCCAATGCAATATTTGCTAATTCATTTATATCCTCAACTAATGAATCTCCTACTACATTTCCAGGTATTGGGATTTCATTTAAACCACTTACTTTTATATTGTTATTTAAATCAATAACTAAACTTGCAATAATCAAATTATGGTCACCATAAAAAGCAATTCCAATTTTTTGATCATATTTTTTATTGGTTTTATTTTTTGGTAAATTGTAATTTTCTCCCAACAATTTAGAGTTGTTTATTTTTTCTAAAAGGCTAAATAATTTCTTTTTATAAGTATCAAGGAAGTTGTAAGATACGGATATTTTTAGAATCTTATTTTTTTTAGAAGAAATTTTATAACTCTTAAATTGATTAACTTTATTGCGTATGTTTTGATAACTTTTTGATTTTAAGATTTTTAAAAAAAGTGATTCAGACTTTTTAGCTTTTTTTGATTTTTTTGGTTTATTTAATTTAGATTCTTCATTTTTAAATTGATTTATTTTATCAAGAATATTTTTATACCTTTCTGATTTTGAAATTTTTAAGAAAAGTGATTCAGACTTTTTAGCTTTTTTTGATTTTGAATTAAAGTATTTAATTTTATTTAAAAATTTAAAAGAAGAATATTTACTAATTTTTTTTAAAAACTTGTTCAAAAGTAATGATTTATTAATTTTCATATTAGGTTCTTAATATCTGCCAAAGTTAATCTGTAATTCTTTGTTCCATTAGTAATATCAACTGTAGTATTTTGTAAAGAAATGGATTGAATAGTAAAACCATTTTCCAAAGAATCTCCAACTTCATAAAAACTTTGACCTTTTTCAGTTTCAATAATAGCAAAAAGCTTCTTATCAGATTGTGCCAAACCTTTGAATAATAGACTTGAATATAAATTTTGTATTGTCGGAAATTCTGATTTTGAAGGTTCTTGAAAAGGATTTCTATCAAAATTAACCTTTATTGAAGATTTATTAATATCGCCATCAGGCATTGGTATTAAATCTTTATCAGACTTATTGCCATCATAAAATTGCTCTTTAATAGGAAGAGAGTGAATTATACTTTCTTGTGCAAAAATTATATTTACATCAAGAACTATATTACTAAATAAAAAAAGCAATCCAAATTTATGCAGTTTTTTAAGAAAAAGATTTTTCATAAAATCTAAAAAAAACTTTTGAGGATATACTTAGTTTAGAACTTAAATAGAAATCTAGCTTTATTTTTAAATAAAGTATTATTAATAGATAATAAATTTTTATTTTTAAATTTAAATTCTATTTCTATTATTTTTTAATACTTAGATAGATTAATAGTAAAAAATATGATTGATACAAATGAAATTAATGATTTTCTTACTCCTGCATTATGCGAAGAAGCAGGAATAATAGTTATAAATATTGGCGATGAAATTTTAGATTTAGGGGCTATGAATTTGGATTATATTAAAGTTAGAAAAGTTATTGAAACTATTAAAAGCAAATATAATGTTGAGGTTTCTTTAAGACAAATAACATCTTTAGAATGGGAAACTTGGTTTGAAAATACTCATGCAGTTTCAGTTGAAACATTTCAAAAAAGTTCGATACAAAATAAAGATAAAATTAATGAATTTGAAGAACAATCTTTTAATGAAGAGCCAAAAGCTTTTCAAGAAGAATTCAGCTTAGAAACTAACCAAAAAACTTTAAATATTAATGAACATAAAGATGATTATGAAACAGAACTGATTGATGATGCAAACGATGAAGCACTTATTAAATTAGCTCAAGCAAGTATTGGGGAAGATTCAGAAGTAGATAATGACATTTTATTTGGTGAAGAACTTACAGCATCAAATGATCCTGTTATTTCTGGTGTCGCATCAATATTAAGCAAATGTTTCACACTAAAGGGATCTGATATTCATGCAGAACCACTCGAAGATCGTTTACGTATTAGATATAGGATTGATGGTGTTTTAAAAGAAGCTTTTGCATTTCCAAAATCACATGTAAATCCCATCATTAGCAGAATTAAGATTATGAGTAAGTTAGATATTTCAGAGAAAAGACTTCCTCAAGATGGAAGAATTAGATGTCTTTTAAGAGGAAGAAAGTCAGACTTTCGAGTTAGTACTTTGCCAGGCAGATGGGGTGAAAAAGTTGTCCTTAGAGCTTTAGAAAGTGATAATTCAGTACTTGATCTTTCAAAATTAATTACTGAAAAAGATGAATTAAATCTAATAAAAAGTATGTCCAAATCACCCTACGGCATAGTAATTGTTGTTGGACCTACTGGAAGTGGCAAATCAACTACTTTATATTCAATGTTGAGTGTTCTAAATGAACCAGGAGTCAACATAAGTACAGTGGAAGATCCTGTAGAATATACATTAGATGGGATTCATCAAGTTCAAGTTATTAGAGAAAAAGGTCTTGATTTTTCTAGAGCACTAAGATCATTGATGAGACAAGATCCTGATATTATTCTTGTAGGAGAAACAAGGGATAAAGAAACTGCTCAAGCTGCAATGGAGGCTGCTTTAACAGGACATATGGTTTTCACAACATTACATGCCAATGATACTGCTACTGCAATAACTAGACTTGCTGAAATGGAAATTCCTCCTTATTTGATTGGAGCCTCAATAATAGGAGTTGTAGCTCAAAGATTAGTTAGAAAAGTTTGTAAATCTTGTACTGATCTCAAAAAAATAAATCGTAGAGATAATCAATTAGCATTTAAATTTGGTGTAGAAAAGGCAAGATTTTTAAATAAAAGTAATAAAAGTTGCCCCGTATGTAATGGAACTGGGTATAAAGGAAGAGTTGGTATTTATGAAGTAATGAAAGTAAATGATTTAATACGTGATTTAATAATGAAACAATCTAATGCTGATCAAATTAGAGAACATGCTTTTGAAAAAAATGGAAGAAGCCTATTAGAGTATGGTATGGATCTAGTGAAAAACGAATTAACTACTATTGAAGAAGTTGAACGTGTTTGCTTACTTAGTGAAACGGAATCTGAAGAATTATGAAACTAACTAATCTGATGTCAGAATTAGTAAAACGAAATGGTTCTGACCTCCATTTGACTGGAGATAGCGTTCCTTTTTTTAGGATACAAGGACAAATCTTGCCGGCATCAGGGGAGAAATATCCAACTAGCGAATTGAGAACTGATCTTGAAAAAATACTAGGACTAGAAAAACTAGCTAAATTTGATAAGGAAAAGGAGCTGGATTGCAGTTATGGGTTAGAAGGAATTGCAAGATTTAGAATGAATATTTTTATAGATAGAGGAAAAATTTCGTGTGTAATGAGAGCACTAAATACAGAGATTCCTAGTTTTTCAAAAATAGGTCTCCCTGATAGTGTACAACAACTTTTAAGCAGACCTAGAGGATTAATGCTTGTAACAGGGCCTACTGGATCAGGTAAAACAACAACTTTGGCTAGCGGAATTGATTGGATTAATACAAATTATGCGCATCATATATTAACAATAGAAGACCCTATAGAATTCATTTATAACAACAAAAATTGTTTAGTTAGACAAAGAGAAGTTGGAGAAGATACA
>QCVV01000034.1 GCA_003210235.1 Prochlorococcus sp. AG-686-O05
ATTCGTAAGATCCGATTTTATCTTGGCAAATAAATTGATCTAATAATTTTTCTGCAGCGAGCTCTCCTGGTTTACAAGGACATAATTTAACTCCAGCAAAATTTATATTTTTTTGAAATCGATCTAATAATAAACTTGATGTATCAATTTTCTTTTTTTCTTTAACCCCTATCTCTAAATCTTTTAAATTACCAATATTAATAAAACTTTTTTTCGAATCTAATAAACTAATTTTCGACCTTAATTTCTTGTAAAATGGGCCATAAACTGTATATGGTTTATTACTTCCAGTGAAAATTTGAGAAGGCTCAATTAATAGGTTATCCCATAATTCTAAAGACTCAATATTAAAATTTTTTAAATTATTTTTAATTTCTAAATCCCGATTAATTTCATAAGGTTCTATCGCTTTATTCCACACAACAAACTTAGCATCAATTAATTTAGCTAATTTAGGTATCAGAATTAAGGGATTACCCTCATCTATAATCAATCGACTCCCTAGATTTTTCCAGTTTTTACTTAACTCTTGGAGTGAATTCCCAAGAAACCATGCTCTAGATTTCGCATTGAAGTCGTAAGAATAATTTTGATCTAAAATATAGGTTGAAGTAATAGCCTTTGATAAAGAAAATGCTTTTTCCAAAGCATTATTATCATTGATTCGAAGATCTTTTCTATGCCAAAAAAGTATTCTGGGGTTATTCATTTAATTCCCAAAAATTGTTTTGCTCTAAACCAAGCTGTTACAGTTTTTGCATCCAGAATTTCATTACCACTACAAATTAAATTATCTAAACTTTCAGGTTCCATAAGTAAAACTTCTATATCTTCATCTAAATCTCCTTCTACCTGATTGTTTAATTTGCTTAAATCGCGTGCAAGAAATAAATGAATTACTTCATCTGAATATCCAGGAGCATTAACGAGAGCACCTAGTTCATCCCACTTTTCTGCTTTATATCCAGACTCTTCCTGAATTTCTCTTTTGATTGAGTTTATTGGGGTCTCTCCTATTTCTAAAGTACCTGCTGGAAACTCAAGTAAATATCTTGATACAGCAAATCTATATTGGCGTAGAAGTATAACTTTATTTTCATTTGTTATTGGTACAGCTAATGCAGCGTTTGGAAATATTATTTGTCCGTATTCATCTTCATGTCCATTGGGAAGTTCAATTCTATTTATTTCAAAACTAAATTTTTTCGTTCTTAATTCAGATATTTTTTCTTTAAAAATGGCTTTTTTGAAGTGATTTTTATCTTCCATAATTTAAATAAAAATACCCTAACAGTTATTTTAGAATTTTGTAAATTAATCAATAAGCCATCTTGGCTCATGAATTTTTTTAACTTTTTGTGTTCTGCTTAGGACCTCAGATAAAGGAGATATTACAAAATTACGATTCATAAATCTTGGGTGAGGCAATATTAATTCTTCATCTTTGAAACAAAAATCTTCCCACCATAAAATATCTAAATCTAAACATCTTGATAGCCATTCCATATTATTGGGAGTCTGTTTTCTTCCAAAATTTCTTTCCAAATGTTTCAATTCTTTTAGAAGAGATTTTGCGTTTTTTGTTGTTAGCTTTGGAAAAAACTTACTTTTTATCAAAAGAAGAGTATTTAAATAATTTGGTTGATCATCCTTAACTCCATGAGGACTTGTTTCATATATTGAAGACCAATAAAAAATTGTTTTTGATGATTTTATTTCTTTGTCAAATGATTTAGATTGATTTATCCATTTCTTGATTAGGTTCTCTACTTTTGGTTTGCAAATTATTAATGATTCAATAGGTTTACCATAATTACTATCAATATTTGCTCCTAGAGATATACATAGTCCATTTTTGATATTAAGATTTGATAATTCCACTACAAAAAACTACGTTATTGGATAAATTCTATATCAGGGATTTTTAAAGTGATTTTGGAACAGAAGTTAAAAGGAAAAGAAGACATAAAGGATTTAATGCAAAAGAAGGATTCGTTTAGATCATTTCCATTGGCTGCAATTACAGGACACAGCTTATTAAAATTATCTTTACTTTTAGCAGCTGTGGATCCTAGCTTAGGAGGGGTTATCATTGCAGGGAGAAGGGGTACTGGCAAGTCGGTATTGGCAAGAGGTTTGCATTCCTTAATCCCACCAATAGAAATAATAGATAATGAATTGATACTCGAGAAATTAACTGATAATAAGAGTTCTTTCAGACCTATAAGTAGAAATTTAGATCCAAATAAACCTGAAGAATGGGATAAAAATATTAATCAATTAATAGCAAAAACTATAGGGATTGATTACCTTAATCAAATTGAAAGTATTCCAAGCAAGGTTGTGCAGGCTCCATTTATTCAGGTACCAATTGGAATTACCGAAGACAGACTCGTTGGATCTATAGATGTTTCTGCTTCATTAAATACAGGTGAACAAGTTTTTCAGCCAGGAGTTTTAGCAGAGGCTCATAGAGGTGTTTTGTATGTTGATGATATTAATTTATTGGATGACGGGATTGTAAATTTAATTCTTGAAGCTACTGGTAGAGAACAAAATAATATTGAAAGAGATGGATTAAGTCTCTCTCATCCTTGCAGATCACTTTTGATCGCAACTTATAATCCCGAAGAAGGAGCTTTAAGAGATCATGTATTAGATCGATTTGCAATTGTTCTTTCTGCAGATCAATCTATAGATAATAACCAAAGAGTTGAAATAACAAAATCTGTATTATCTCATGCTGAAAACAATATAAAGTTTTCAGAAAAATGGTCCGAAGAATCTGACAATTTATCAACCCAGTTAATTTTGGCTAGGCAATGGTTAAAGGATGTGAAAATTACTAAAGAACAAATAACTTATTTAGTAAATGAAGCCCTTCGCGGTGGTGTCGAAGGACATAGATCTGAATTATTTGCAGTAAAAGTTGCCAAAGCAAATGCAGCTCTTCGCGGTGATGAGAATGTTAATTCTGATGATTTAAAGGTCGCAGTAAGGTTAGTAATTCTTCCTAGAGCGATGCAAATACCACCTCAGGATGATGATATTCAACCACCACCGCCTGAGGATCAGAGCCCGCCCCCACCACAGTCAAATAATGAAGAATCTGAACCTGAATCTAACGAAAATGATGATAATCATGAAGAAGAACAAGAAAATTCAGATGGGGAAGAAGATTCTCCTGATATTCCAGAAGAATTTATTCTTGATCCTGAATCATGCATGGTAGATCCTGATTTATTGCTTTTTTCATCAGCAAAATCTAAAGCGGGAAATAGTGGAAGTAGATCATTAATTCTGAGTCAAAGCAGAGGTAGATATGTCAGACCTTTAATTCCAAGAGGTAAAGTAAAAAGAATTGCTGTTGATGCAACTCTAAGAGCTGCTGCTCCTTATCAGAAATCAAGAAGATTAAAGAATCCGAATAAAACTATAATTATTGAAGAAAACGACTTTAGAGCAAAGCTCCTTCAAAAAAAAGCAGGAGCTTTGGTTATTTTTCTTGTTGATGCAAGTGGGTCTATGGCACTTAATAGAATGCAAAGTGCTAAAGGTGCCGTAATCAGACTTTTGACTGAGGCTTATGAAAATAGAGATGAAGTAGCTCTTATCCCTTTTAGAGGGAATCAAGCAGAGGTTCTTTTGCCTCCAACAAGATCTATTACTGCAGCAAAAAGAAGGTTGGAAACTATGCCATGTGGAGGTGGATCTCCTTTAGCTCATGGGTTAACTCAATCAGCAAAAGTAGCAAAAAATGCTCTTTCTACCGGAGATATAGGTCAGGTCATTGTTGTTGGAATTACTGACGGGAGAGGAAATGTCCCTTTAGGTACCTCATTAGGTCAAGCAGATGTTAATGAAAATGAAAATGTGAATTTAAAACAAGAAGTATTAGATATTGCAGCTAAATACCCAATGTTAGGAATAAAGTTGTTAATTATAGATACTGAAAGAAAATTTATAGCTAGTGGCTTTGGAAAAGAACTCGCAGAAGCTGCCCAAGGGAAATATGTTCAATTGCCAAAAGCTAATGATAAGACAATTGCCGCCATGGCCTTAAATGCAATTAATGAATTTTAAATTTTTTATGGGTAAATTTCATTAAGGAATTTTGATAGTCCAATTGTTAAATCTCTTATAGATTTAGTTAATTCTTTATCTTTCATTAATTGTTCAAAATCATCACTCAAGCTATCAAATTTACTTGATATTGATTCGGCTGCTTCGATGGTTAATTTAATATCTTTTAGAGTTGCTTCGTCATTGATAGTAGACAAAATATTGTTTAAGTGACCTGCTGCGACGGTTACTTCTTCTATAAAAGGTTTAACTCTAATAATTTCTTGCTTTGATAAATAAATTAGCTCATCAAGATTTTCTTGTGTTTTATCAAATTGGTCTATTGACTTAACTACATTCTCAATTAAATTTTCTTGATTTGATTCTTTAAGTATTTGATTTATCCTGTTTGTAATATTTGAAAGGCTCGATAGCTGCTTTCCAGTAATAGTGTCTCCTTGGCAAATAATTAATTTACTATTACATTTCTCTGATATAGCTTTTGCAGTGTTCTTTGGAATTGTTTTTTCACTAGTTTCTAATGCAACTTGAACGTCGCCCCCTAAAAATGAATTAGTAACAACTCTTGCGAATGCGGGTTTGGTAAGAATAATATCTGGATTATTTAAAACAATTTTTGCTTTGATTGATTCATTAGTAAAAAGAATATCTTCAATTGAACCTACTAAGATCCCTCTGTAAGTTACGGGAGATTTTTTTGATAAACCACTTGCGTTGTTAAACTCTGCAAAAAGATACCAATTTTTGGAAGACAGTTTTACCCCTCTTAACCAGAATGAAAAAAATGTAAATACTAATAAACCTCCTAACAAGGAAAATCCTACTATCGAATCTCTTAAGCTTCTACGCATAATTTTTAAATGTCTTTTGGTTGCATTGGTCCTGCAAGTTTCCCATTTCTAAATTGAAAAACATAAGGATCATTGCTCTCTTTAAATTCATCAATTGAACCAGCCCATCTGAATTTACCCCCATAGAGCATAACAACTTTTTCTGAAGTCCTTTCTATAGTACTAAGAACATGGCTAACAACAATAGATGATCCATTGGCTTTATTATTTGTTTTATTAATTAAGTCTTCAATTCTTGATGAAGCAATAGGGTCAAGACCAGCAGTAGGTTCATCAAAAAGTAATAATGGCTGACTTTTTTTATCTAAATCTTGATCTGTAATCAATGCTCTTGCAAAACTCACTCTTTTTTGCATACCACCACTTAATTCATTTGGAAGCTTTTTCTCAACATTAAATAATCCTACTTCTTCTAAACATTCTTTTACAATTTCTTGAATAAAGTTCTTAGATAAATTTTTATTCTTTTGAAGTATGAATCCTACATTTTCTTCAATAGTTAAAGATCCTAATAGAGCGGGATTCTGAAAAACTAATCTTACATCTGGAGGATTAGTTTGATCTAATCTTAAGTAAGTTTGTTTTTGACCAAATATGCTTAATTCACCCGCAGTGGGTAAAATTAAACCTGCCAAAATTTTTAATATAGTTGATTTCCCAGAACCTGAAGGTCCAACAATAGCTAATTTTTCTCCCTCATAAAGTTTTAAATTGATTTTATTTAGGACATTAAGTTCTCCCCAACTGATAGAGAGATTATTGGTTTCAACGGCATATTTTGATTTTTTCAAGATGTATATAGAGCAATTTGTATTTAAATACATTTTGCCTACTTTTTAAAAATAAAAAAGGATGTATGTATTTGATTTATAATCAATTTAAGTATATTTAAATTTAAAAAAAAATTAAAGAGGTTTTTGATGAAGAAGAAGAAAAAAAGAATAAAAAGATCTTTTTCTTATTTTAAAAAGTCTAATTTAGGTTTGATAAATAGAATTATAAGAATTCTGAGTTGGCTATTGCCAGGATTAGTAATCAAAAGATGGATGATAACTTCTGCTGTTGGATTATTAACTTCTTTATTAGGGATTGCAATCTGGACTAATTTAAGACCTCTTTATTGGACAATAGAAGTCTTTTTCTCGATAATGAATGTGGTAACAAAATTTTTGCCTATTTCAGTTTTAGGACCATTAATCCTTGTGTTTGGGCTTCTCTTGATTGGTATTGGGCAAAATAGAAGTATAAATTCTATTCAAAAAGCTCTTGTTCCAGAAAAAAACACATTTTTAGTAGATGCATTAAGAGTAAAAAGTAAATTAAAAAGAGGCCCAAATATTGTTGCCATTGGAGGAGGAACGGGCTTGTCAACTTTATTGAAAGGCTTAAAAAACTACAGTAGTAATATAACTGCAATAGTTACAGTCTCAGACGATGGAGGGAGTAGCGGAGTTTTAAGAAAACAGTTAGGAGTTCAGCCACCTGGAGATATAAGAAATTGCTTGGCAGCCTTATCAAACGAGGAACCAATTTTAACAAGATTGTTTCAATACAGATTTTCTGGAGGCACCGGATTAGAAGGACATAGTTTTGGTAATCTATTTTTATCTGCTTTAACAACAATTACAGGCAGTTTAGAAAAGGCCGTTCAGGCCTCTAGTAAAGTTTTAGCAGTACAAGGGCAAGTATTGCCTGCAACTAATACAGATGTAATGCTTTGGGCAGAACTTGAAGACGGTGAGAAAATATTTGGTGAAAGTAAAATAAGTCAATCTAAAAATTTGATTTCTAGGATTGGTTATCTTCCCGAAAATCCTCCAGCTCTTCCTAGTGCTCTTGAATCTATTAAAGAAGCAGACCTAATAGTCCTTGGTCCAGGTAGTCTTTATACTTCTTTGCTACCTAATTTACTGGTCCCCGAAATTGTAGATGCTCTTTTAGAAAGTAATGCGCCAAAAATCTATATAAGTAATTTGATGACTCAGCCAGGAGAAACGGATGGTCTTGACGTTTATCAACACATCAAAGCAATAGAAAAGCAATTATCAAGTTTTGGTGTAAATTCTCGAATTTTTAATACAATATTATCTCAAGTTCAATTTGAAAAGTCACCGCTTGTTGATTATTATCAAAGTAGAGGAGCAGTACCAGTGATTTGTAATAAAGAAGAATTAATTTCTAAAGGATATTACGTTTTGCAAGCTCCTCTTTATTCAAGAAAGATAACCCCAACACTTAGGCATGACCCCCGAAGACTTGCAAGGGCAGTAATGTTTATAAATAAAAAATTGAAAAAATTAAGATAATAGATTTATCTAATAAGCATCTTGTAATTCATAGAAATCAGGTTGTATATAATCTTTTCTTAATGGCCATCCTTTCCAGTCTTCTGGCATTAAGAGCCTTGTTGGATTTGGATGATCAGCAAAGTTGATTCCAAACATGTCATAAGTTTCTCTTTCTTGCCAATCACTTCCCTTAAAAATTTTATAAAGGCTAGGTACAGATAAATCTGAATCTCTATTTAAAAACACTTTTACTCTGATTTCTTTAATCTTTTTTATTTTTTGAGTATCCTCAAGTGAGATTAAATGGTAAAAACTAACAAGACATTTTCCAGGACCTTCGTCGTAACCGCCTTGACACTGAAGGTAATTAAATCCATATCCTTTTAACGTAGATATTGCTTCGTATAATTTTCCTGGTTTAACAGAGATTATCTCAACGCCTATATGATCGTTTCCTAAAGATTCGTTAGTGATTCCATCTTCAGAAAGCTGATTACTTACTATGCCTATCTGTTCTACAATTCCTTCGGAAGATTCAGGTGAATTACTGTTTTCCATTATTCTATTTCTTTATCAATTGAATTTGTTTCATAAATGTTCTCACTATTTTCTTCTATTTGATTGAGGTTAGAAGACTGAATTGACTTTTCAGATTTTTTGTTTAAATACTCACCGGTATTTTCTGAAAAAACAAGATTCATTTCATGATTTACAGTTAAATATCTGTGAGTTTGTTCAGCTTTACTCCTTTCAAGAATACTTTCATTAGCAACTTTTTTTCTTAATTTTATAACTGCATCAAAAATAGCTTCTGGTCTAGGAGGACATCCAGGAAGGTATAAATCAACTGGAATTAATTTATCAACTCCTCTAACTGCTGTTGTTGAGTCTGCACTGAACATCCCACCAGTTATGGTACAAGCACCCATGGCAATGACATATTTTGGTTCTGGCATTTGCTCATATAATCTTACCAATGCTGGTGCCATTTTCATTGTGACTGTTCCAGCAACAATTAGTAAGTCAGCTTGTCTTGGGGAGCTTCTAGGTACTAATCCAAATCTATCAAAGTCAAATCTAGAGCCTATTAGTGCTGCAAATTCTATAAAACAGCAGGCAGTTCCGTATAAAAGTGGCCATAGACTGCTTAATCTAGCCCAGTTGTGAAGATCATCTAAACTTGTCATTATAATATTTTCGCTCAAGTCAGTAGTGACTTGGGGAGCACCGAGAGGATTACAAGTTTCTTCTCTAAGTTCTCTTACTGCTTTTGGTGAAAGTGAATTGTTCAAATTTTTAACTCCATTCTAAAGCACCTTTCCTCCAGGCATAAGCGAGAGCAATTACTAATATTGCAATAAATATTAGAGCCTCAATAAATGCTAGTAAGCCTAGTTTACTAAATGCAACCGCCCAAGGATAAAGAAATACTGTCTCTACATCAAATATAACGAATACTAATGCAAACATGTAATATCTGATGTTGAATTGAATCCAAGCTCCTCCAATAGGTTCCATCCCTGATTCGTAGGTGAGTTTTCTCTCTCCTGTTCTTCCTTTGGGAGAAACTATGAGGTTAGTAACTAAAGCTAAAATTGGAACTGCAGCAGCAATTATTAAAAAACCTAAAAAATATTCGTAGCCAGGTAATGAAAACATTTAAAAAAATTGTTGGAAAATTCGCTTAATTCAGCAAAATCTTTTAGAGTCCTTGTAGTTAAATACTAAATCGTGAGTGAAAACATTCAACCATCTTCTGAGAATAACCAAATAGTTGAGGATTTAGCAAATGAAGAATCTTCTGAAAAACTTTTAGAATTTAAAGATAAAAAACTTATTACCAATTTAGAACAAAATAGATTCGAATGTAGAAGTTGTGGATATATTTATGATCCTATCGAAGGGAACAAGAAACTTAATATACCTAAAAATACCTCTTTCTCAGCAATAGATGGAAACACTTTTGCTTGTCCAGTCTGTAGAGCAGGTAAAAATTTATATAAAGATATAGGACCAAGAGAAAAACCTAGTGGTTTTGAAGAGAATTTAACTTATGGCTTTGGATTCAATAGTTTGCCACCTGGGCAGAAAAATATTTTAATATTTGGTGGTTTAGCATTTGCAGCTGCATGTTTCCTTTCTTTGTACTCTTTGCACTAAAATAAATCCATGAAAAAATTTTTAACTAGCATTTCAAACCTTCTTTTGACATTTACACTTTGCTTTGTTTTAAGTAGTTGTTCTTCAACAGGTGTAAAAATGAGCGAGAGTAGTCCCTGGGAAACAATTCAATTTGAAGATCAGTCAAATGCATTAGATATAGATTTCATAGATAATAATCATGGATTTTTAGTTGGTTCGAACAGACTAATTATGGAATCTAATGATGGAGGAAAATCATGGGAAAAAAGATCGTTAGATATTGCCGCAGAGGAGAATTTTCGTTTACTTGATATAGACTTTAAGGGTTCTGAAGGTTGGTTGATAGGACAACCCTCTTTAGTTATGCATACTATTGATGAAGGAAAGAATTGGACAAGGTTATCTCTTGGTAAGCTGCCTGGTCAGCCTTTTTTAGTATCAACTATTGATGATGGGGTTGCTGAGTTGGCAACAACCTCAGCTGCTATTTATACAACTTCAAATAGTGGTGAAACATGGGAGGCCAAGGTATCAGACCCTTCCGAGCAGGGAGGTATTAGGGATTTAAGAAGAACATCTAATGGAGATTATGTAAGTGTAAGTAGTCTTGGTAATTTTTTCTCTACTCTTGAAAGTGGAAGTGATACTTGGATAGCTCATCAAAGAGCAAGCAGTAAGAGAGTACAAGGTATAGGATTTAATCCGAATGGTAATTTATGGATGTTATCTCGAGGTGCTGAGATAAGATTTAATGAGGATAGTAATGATTTAGAAAGTTGGACTAAACCAATAGTTCCAATTCTAAATGGCTACAACTATTTAGATATGGGTTGGGACCCTGAAGGAAATATTTGGGCAGGCGGTGGTAATGGGACTTTGATAGTTAGTAAAGATGATGGTAAAACATGGGATTCTGATCCTGTTGCTTCAACTTTGCCAACTAACTTTATCAAGATTCAATTCTTAGAAAAAGACGAATTAGATGCTAAAAAAGGGTTTATTCTTGGAGAAAGGGGTTATATTTTAAAATGGAACGGTTGAGTTGAAATAAATAAAAAAATAAAAAAATCATTAAATTTCTTTAAATTTAACAACTGTCTGTAACCAAGCTGTAAATTTCTCCACAAACTTAGGATTTTTCCTTGTAAGATCGTAGAGTAAATAATTGTGATTATGGCCGCAGGTTCAACGGGTGAACGCCCATTCTTTGAAATAATTACCAGCATAAGATACTGGATTATTCATGCAGTAACACTTCCAGCTATATTTATAGCAGGTTTCCTATTCGTTTATACAGGTTTAGCATATGATGCTTTTGGCACTCCACGTCCGGATAGTTACTTCCAGGCTTCTGAATCAAAAGCACCTGTTGTAACACAAAGATATGACGCTAAATCTCAATTAGATTTAAGAACAAAATAATTATGTCAAATTCTCAAGCCCCAATGCAGGCTGTCGAAGTCCGCGTTTATCCTATTTTTACTATACGTTGGTTAGCAGTTCACGCTCTTGCAATTCCTTCAGTATTTTTCTTAGGTGCCATAGCAGCTATGCAATTCCTCCGTTAAAGTAATTAATCATGCAAGTAAACGAAAATCCGAATAAAGTTCCTGTTGAACTTAATCGCACGAGCCTATATCTAGGCTTATTAGCAGTGTTTGTTCTGGGAATTTTATTTTCCAGTTACTTTTTCAATTAAATAAAAAATTATGAGTAAATTAAAAGGGCCTGATGGCCGAATTCCCGATAGATTACCTGATGGCAGACCAGC
>QCVV01000035.1 GCA_003210235.1 Prochlorococcus sp. AG-686-O05
ATTTGGCTCCTTATACTGGTGCTGCAATAGCTGAGCATTTCATGTACCAAGGTAAAGCTACTCTTGTTATTTATGATGATTTAACAAAGCAGGCTCAAGCTTACAGACAAATGTCTCTTCTTTTGAGAAGGCCACCGGGAAGAGAAGCTTATCCTGGTGATGTTTTTTATTGTCATAGTAGATTACTTGAAAGGGCAGCAAAATTGTCAGACGATATGGGTGGCGGATCAATGACAGCTTTGCCAATTATTGAAACTCAAGCTGGGGATGTCTCTGCATATATTCCAACAAATGTCATTTCAATCACTGATGGACAAATTTTCTTAAGTGCAGATTTATTTAACTCAGGTTTAAGACCTGCAATCAATGTTGGTATTTCGGTTAGTAGAGTCGGAGGAGCTGCACAAACAAAAGCAATTAAGAAGATTGCTGGAACATTAAAATTGGAACTAGCTCAATTTGATGAATTGGCGGCATTTTCTCAATTTGCTTCTGATCTTGATGAGGCTACTCAACAACAACTTGAAAGAGGTAAAAGATTAAGGGAATTACTAAAACAAGCTCAGTTCTCACCATTAAATCTTGCTGAACAAGTTGCGGTCGTATATGCAGGTGTTAAGGGCCTTATTGATGAAGTACCTGTTGAAGATGTAACCACATTCGCTGCTGAACTTAGAGAATACCTTAAGTTAAATAAAGCAGAATTTATTGAAGAGATACTTAAAGAGAAGAAACTTAATGAAGGATTAGAAACAACACTCAAAGAGGTAATAAAAGAAGTTAAATCCTCAATGCTTGCCACAGTTTAAATTTATTCTAAGGAGTTATTATGGCAAATCTTAAAGAAATTAGAGATCGAATTGTTTCAGTTAAAAATACTAGAAAAATAACAGAAGCTATGAGACTAGTTGCAGCTGCCAAGGTAAGAAGGGCTCAAGATCAAGTTCTGAAAAGTAGACCTTTCGCTGATAAATTAGCTCGTGTATTGGAGAACATTCAATCTAGGGTGCAGTTTGAATCTGTAGACTCTCCTCTCTTATCTAAAAGAGATGTAAAAAAAATTTCTTTGGTCTGCATAACTGCTGATCGAGGTTTATGTGGTGGATACAATACCAACATAATTAAAAAGGTTGAAATTAGGTACGCAGAGTTAATCAAACAAGGTTACGAACCGAATTTAATTTTAGTTGGCAAAAAGGCAATAGGCTACTTCCAAAATAGGAAGGATAGATACGTAATTAAAAGTACCTTTAAAGAGCTAGAACAAGTCCCCACAGCGGTTGACTCTGAAGGAATAACTAATGAAGTCTTAGCCGAATTCTTATCAGAAAACTCAGATAGAGTAGAAATCATATATACCAAATTCATTACTCTCGTAAGTTGTGCTCCAGTAGTGCAAACATTGTTACCATTAGATCCTCAAGGTATTGCTGAGGAAAATGATGAGATTTTTAGATTAACTACAAAAAATAGTAAGTTACTCGTTGAAAAATCAAGTGTAGAAAAAAAATGATTCAGAGCAATTACCTTCTGATATTGTGTTTGAGCAAAGCCCTGATCAGTTATTAGATTCCTTATTACCTTTGTATTTGCAGAATCAAATTCTTAGAGCGCTTCAAGAGTCTGCCGCTTCAGAACTTGCCTGCAGAATGACAGCTATGAATAATGCGAGTGATAATGCTAAAGAATTAGCAAGTACTTTAAACCTTACATATAACAAGGCGAGACAAGCTGCTATAACTCAAGAGATACTAGAAGTAGTAGGAGGTTCAGCAGTCTAGCTGAATCGTTAAAAATGTCGGAATATACTATAAAAGTTGAATTAGAAAAAAAGACGTATGTTTTTTTATGTCCTGAAGATCAAGATATAATATCGGCTGCTAAAGTTAAGGGGATTGATTTACCAAGTAGTTGCTGTTCGGGAGTATGTACAAGCTGTGCATCAATAGTGATCGATGGAACAGTAGCACAAGAAGATGCAATGGGTTTAAATGATGATTTGAAGGAGAAGGGATTTGCTCTATTATGTGTTGCATATCCAAAGTCTGATCTACATATTATTGTGGGAGATGAAGTTGAAGATAATCTATATAATGATCAATTTGGTAAGTATCAAAAATGAAATTAAGAAAGGTTGATTTTTATTTAGATTGGCCAAGATCAAAAAAAATTATTAATTTGAGGAGATTTATCATTGCAAATCTGATGAAAAAAGGGGAAGTTATAAGATGGTCTATCGTAGATATTAAAGATTCAGTAGAGTCCTCTAATATAAAAACAATAAGAATTAAGGCTGTTCTAATAGATCCAGTCACTTTATAAATATAAATCAATGCAAATATCTCCCACAATATTTATTATTCCAACTGGTATTGGATGCGAAATAGGTGGATTCGCTGGTGATGCCCTCCCTGCTGCAAAATTATTAGCATCTGCGAGTGGATGTTTAATTACTCATCCAAATGTCATGAATGGAGGATCCCTGTCTGAGCAGAACAAAGATATTTTTTATGTTGAAGGTTATAGCTTAGATCGATTTGCTAAAGGAGAAATTGGTCTTAAAAGTGTAAAACAGCAGAAAATTGGAATAATTTTCGATTCAAGTATTGAACATGAAATATTAATAAGACATTTACAAGCCGCAGATGCTTGTGTCGCTACTTTAGGGATTGATGTTGATTCTTATGTTTTAACAAAAGAACCGTTAGGAATAGTTATTGAGTCTGAATCGCAAGGTATAAGTGAAGGTCTAATTGAAAATCCCGATACTTTAATTGAAGCAGGAGAAAGGCTTATAGAGAAAGGGATAACTGCAATAGCGTTAGTAGCTAAATTCCCTGATAATTCAGATTTGATTGAGACAAATTCATATAGGGAGGGAAAAGGCGTTGATCCTATCGCTGGAGTGGAGGCTGTAATAAGTCATTTGATAAGTAAGTTTCTTAAAGTCCCCTGTGCACACGCACCTGCATTAAGACCAATTGAATTGAATGAAAATCTAGATCCTCGTGCTGCTTCAGAAGAAATAGGATATACATTTTTGCCATCAGTACTGATTGGATTAAGTAAAGCACCAGACCTTATAGAATTGGCAGATAAAAATGAAAATATAACCTTACATCCAAGTCATATCGAATCTATTGTTGTTCCAAGTGGGGCATTAGGCGGAGAAGGAGTATTAGCCTGTATTGAGAGAGGTTTAAATATAATATCTGTAAAAAATAAAAATATATTAAATATTGAGAATCATAATTTAAATTATCCCAAACTCGTTGAAGTGGATAATTACTTCGAGGCGGCAGGCTTAATACTTGCTCTTCGAGAAGGAATTAATCCTAAAACTATTCAAAGACCGTTGAATAAAATCAAAGACTTGACTTTTCAAAACAGCAATCTTAATTAGAGATTGCGATTGGAACTCTCCAGTCACTTCCAAGTGATTGACTGCTTAATTTTAATATTGGAGGAGCTTGCTTTCTTTTGAATTCTGCTTTTTTAATAAGTGTAATTATTTTTAGAATTAGCTCTTTGGTATGACCATCTTGTTCAAGAAGGTCTAAATCTTTTTTTTCTTCAATAATTCCCTTAAGAATTTTATCCAATAAAGAATATGGAGGAAGTGAATCAGTATCAAGTTGATCAGGACCAAGTTCAGCACTGGGAGGCTTATTGCGGATTTGATCTCCAATAATTTCAACTCTGGGATCTAATTTATATGCTTTTCTATGTTCTATTGAATCTTCACTATCAAGCCATTTACACAATTTAATAACATTAGTTTTATATAAATCACCTATTACAGATAATCCTCCATTCATGTCACCATATAATGTGCAATAACCAACAGCTAATTCTGATTTGTTACCTGTTGAAAGTAACAAATGTTTTTCTTGATTAGCCAAAGCCATTAAAAGGGTACCCCTTATCCGTGATTGGATGTTTTGATTTGTTATTCCTTCCGCGTTGAAGTTTAAGCTTTCTATAAAAGAGTCTTCAAAAGAGGACAATATATTTTCAATTGAAATTGTACTTAAATTAATGTTTAGTCTTTCGACTAAATCTTTTGCATCGACTTTAGAATGCTCTGAGCTCCACTTTGAAGGCATTGAGACGCAAAATATATTTTCACTTCCTAATGCAGCAGTTGCAATAACTGAAACTAAAGCTGAATCGATCCCTCCGCTTAGGCCAATTAAAGCTGATCTAAATCCACATTTTTTAGCATAGTCTTTTACTCCCAAAACTAAAGCATCAAAAACTGAAGAAATTTCAGAAGATATTTTTTCTTTTACTAAATTTAAATTTTCATTAATATCCCAACTATATGTATCCTCTGAAAAAGATTTTAATTGCTTAACTTTTGATCCATTTTTATTGATAATGAAACTATTTCCATCAAAAATTAAATCATCATTTGCTCCTACCTGATTAACATATATTAGGGGAACTTGAAGATATTTAGCAGCAAAACTTGAAATTTTATTTCTTAACTTGAATTTTTTGAACGTGTATGGTGAGGCGGATAAATTTAATAAAAGATCAATTTTTTTGCTCTTTAAATTTATAATCGGATTCTTTTTATGAATACCTCTTCCTTCTATGTTTTCATTAACCCATAAATCTTCGCATATCGTTATTCCAAGCTTATATGTATTGTTATTAATTGTTTTGGAGATTACAGATACTCTTTCCTCTGATCGAAAGTATCGTTTTTCATCAAACACCTCATAAGTTGGAAGAATAATTTTACGTGCAATCGTTTTCCATTTGCCACCCTCAATAAGAACAATAGAATTATAAAGATTTGGGAAAAAAGAATCATTAATTTTTTCTGCAATTCCTACAGTAATACTTAAATTCCCAAATTTTTTATGAATAGATATGGATAATTTATCTAAAATAGAATACTGTCTTTCAATTAAATCCTTTTTTAGAAGTAAATCTTTAGCTGGATAACCCCATAATGATAATTCTGGGGTAAGAACCATATCAGCAGAATTTGAATATGCTTTACCAGTTACATTAAGTATTTTTTTTGCATTACCCTCTAGATCTCCCACAATTGGATTCAATTGTGCAATGAAAAACTTCATTCAACTACCTATTAGATTCATACAAATTATTCTGCTTCACTATATCGATTAGAGATTTAGGTAAATCAGAATAATTATTATTTAATCTAACCATCGAACTAGAAATATTGGGAATGTTTAATGAAGAAATTTCAAAGATGACTTTATTTGTTTTTAACATTTTAATAGTATTAGATTCAATGGGATATCCTTCTCTTTTGATTATTAGTAATTTAACTGCATGAATAATTTTATCAAAATTTTTCCATGAGAAAATTTCCGTAATTAAATCACTACCTATTACAAAATCGATTTTGCTGAAGGAATAAATTTTTTTACATTCTTCAATAGATTCGATAGCCCATTGGCTACTTATTTTTTGATTAAAAATGATTTTGGGATTATTTATATCTTTTATTAGTGATTTTAATAAAAGGTTTCGAAAGGAAATATTTTCTTTATGCTTTTTTTTTGGATTATCACTTGCATAAGTAATAACACAAGAATAAATGTTTGATAATTCTTCGAGTATTTTCTTATGACCAATGGTTGGTGGATCTGCACTAGTCCCAAATAAGGCAATTCGATTTTTGGGATCAAATTTCAAGGTAGAAAAATAGAAAAATTATTATCTAAATTTTTATTAGATAAATAAATTTTTGTATAGTCAAAAATTTCAGGTTCTTTCATTGTGATTTTTTTGATTATGTGAGATGGATCTAAAAGATATCCTTTACTTCTTCTAAATATCTCTTTAGCAGCTAATTTCCCAACTATTTTTGTTGAGTGAACTGATATTGCTGCTTGCACAATAGCAATTGGTCCGTAGGGTAATAATGATAAACCATTTGTAAAAGGAGCAGTGGCCAAGAAAACTTTACGTAATAAATTAAAAGATGTATTTATACCAACTTGAGTGGCACCAAGGAACATATTATTTATAGAAATCTTTTTGATGATTTTTCGTGCTGATTCACCTTTAAGATTTAACCCATAAACTTTACTTAATTCACTAACTAAAGCAGTATCTAATGCAAAACCTCCAGCAATGTCAAGCAAAATTAATGGATTCAATGCCACCCCTGATGCTTTGATTGTTGCAAATTTACCAATAATCGATTGAGCTTCACGTTGTCTTTTTTTTTAATCTTTGTTCTTTTAATTTTATGAATAATTTATCAGCTAATTGAAGAGAGTTCAAAGTCAATAAACTTTCTCCATAATTATTTATTAACTCACTTAACTGGTTCTTAATATTATTATTCGAATTTATTATTATCGGTATTTTTTTATATATTGTGGAAGTTTTAATCTTATATTTTTTAAAATTATTTTTAAATCATGTCCTTTCCAAGTATCAATTTTATTAAAAACAAGAATAATTTTTTTTCCATTCCTAATAAATGAATTGATTTGAGTTAGCTCATTTCTGTTTATATCTCCAGCTATTGTAAATAAAATCAATTCTGAACTATTGATTTGCGAGAATATATTTTCTGGATCTTTGATGTCATAAAAGTCAAAGCCGGGAGCATCAATTAATTCGATAGTTTTTAGACTTTGATGTTTAAAATTCCACTCTTTTCTTTCAATATCTTTTGTTGTCCCATTTGTAATATCAGTCTTAAACTCGTGTTTTTCTAATAATAAATTCAAAATAGAGGATTTACCAACTCCTGCTTTGCCATATATTCCAATTCTTAATTGCTTTTGGTTGAGTCTGAAAAGTTGTTGATTTAAAGAAATTATTTCTTTATTTAAATTACATTTTTCATAGTTTGTAAGATCTATATTTTCCCACCATTTTTTCAAAATTAAATAACTTTTATCAATATTAATTTGTTTCATATTTATTCTTGCCACCAACCTGCCAATACCGAGAGAACAGCTTCTGACCCGATTATTCCCACGAATCCTCCGAATTCATCTACTACTACTTTCACTCCTTTATGATCCTTGTCAAATCTTGTTAACAACTTGTCTACTTTTATCATTTCTGGGATGTAGTCGACAGGATCACATAATTCTGATAGTAATTTTTTATTTTCTCCTTTAATAAGACTAGTTAGTAAGTTTTCACGTTTTGCGATCCCTTGTATTTTGTCAACTTTATCTCCTAAAACAACCCACCATGGAGAATTATTTGAAATTATGAGTTTTGAAATTTCATCAAGATTTGAGGAACCATCAAGACTTGGCGCTGACACTCTAGGGATCATTAAATCTTTCGCTTTTAAATCATTTAATTGAAAAACCTTAAGAATCATAGCTGCTTCATCTGCCTCTATAAATCCTTTCTGTGAGCCTATTTTTGCCATTTGTCTAATCTCTGCTTCATCAGTCGATATTTCGTTCTCCGCAGTGATAACAGGGAATAATTGCTCTATTAAAAGTAAAAATGGCCTCATTAAACTATTTAACATCCTCAATATAGGAACAGAAAACATGGCGATTTGTAGGGAAAATCTTGTACCTAGTGCTTTTGGAAGTACTTCGCCAAGTAATACAACTAATACATAAAAAACGATTGAAAATAATGTTAAACCTAAACTGCTTTTAATTATAAAGGCCCCATAGACGCCTAAAAGGAGACTCCCAATTATGTTAAACCCATTATTGGTTATGGTAATTACAGTTAAAGTTCTCCCAAGATGTTTTCTAAGTTTAAGTAGTTGATTTGCTGAACTTTTAGGTTTTTGTTTTGATGCTAATTCTAAAATCCTTATTGAATTGACTGCTAAAAAAGCTGCTTCTGCTCCTGAACAACATGCTGATCCAACTAAAATTAAAATTATCAGTAAAATTAGAATGTATACACTAGGTTCCATTAAGAAATTAGTTTTTAAATAGCTTGTAATTCATTCTTCCACTTTTTTATAAAATTCGCCAATTGATGATTTTATGTTTAAACCTGATTGTAAAGTATTTGAGGAAAGAAGAGAAATTTTCTTTAAAAAATTAAATGGCAAAGCTGCTATTATTCCAAGTTCTAGCTTGGTTAGGCATCATGCTGATTGTGAATATCCTTTTAGACAAGATAGTAATTTTTGGTATCTGACTGGCTTTGATGAGCCTGATTCTATTGCTCTTTTCTTATCTCATAAGCCAAAAGGGGAAAGGTTTATTTTGTTTGTTGCTCCAAAAGACATTTTAAGTGAAGTCTGGCATGGCTTTAGATGGGGTATAGAAGGAGCTGAAAGAGAATTTAAGGCAGATAAAGCTCATTCAATTAGTGATTTTAAGGATTTGCTTCCAGTTTATATTAGAGATTCAGAAGAGATTGTTTATTCAATTGGTAAACATACCAAAATTGAAAAAATTGTTTTGGAAATATTTTCTCAACAACTTGAAGCTAGTTCGAGAGTAGGAATAGGAGCAAATTCTATAAAATCTCCTGAAATTTATCTCAATGAAATGCGCTTAATTAAAAGTGATTTTGAGATAAATAGGATGAGAGAGGCTACTCAAATTTCAGCCGAAGCACACGAATTAGTAAGAGAATCTATTTCATCAAAGAAGAACGAAAGACAAATTCAGGGTTTAATAGAAGGATTTTTTTTAGAAAAAGGTGCAAGAGGACCTGCTTATAACTCTATTGTTGCTTCAGGTGATAATGCCTGCATTTTACATTACACATCAAATAACTCTGACTTGAATAAGGAGGATTTATTATTGGTAGATGCAGGTTGTTCATTAGTTGATTATTACAATGGAGATATTACAAGAACTATTCCTATCGGAGGAAAATTTTCTAGAGAGCAGAAACTTATATATGAAATTGTTTTAGAATCACAGAAAACTGCCATAAATAATTCTGTAAAAGGTTCTAATTCTAGTAATGTTCATAATATTGCACTAAGAATTCTGGTAGAGGGATTAAAAGAAATTGGACTATTAAAAGGAGATACTGACGGAATAATTGAAAACGGATCTTATAAACACCTTTATATGCATAGAACTGGACATTGGCTTGGTTTAGACGTTCACGATGTTGGCGCATATAGGATGGGAGAATATGATGTTCCCTTGCAAAATGGAATGATACTTACTGTTGAACCAGGAATTTACATAAGTGATAGAATTCCAGTCCCAGAAGGGCAACCTAGTATCGATGAGAAATGGAAAGGTATAGGAATAAGAATTGAAGATGATGTTCTTGTGAATGAAAAAGAGCCAGAAATTCTTAGCTTTGCAGCACTGAAAGAAATTTCTGATATAGAAAATTGAATATTTGACTTATCCAGATAATAGATTTATTTTTTTATAAGAATAAAAATTTAACATGGATAAAACTAATTCTTATGATTCCAAATTATCTCAGGCAAGAGGCTTAGCTAGTCAGCTTGGAATGTTTGCAGAAGAAAATGATATTCCTAAAGATCTTTGGGATTCTTTAGAGACAACAATTTATGATTTTTATGAGGTTTCTGGTGAAAGATAAAATAAACTTTTAGTTGTGATCAATAAATAAAAGCAAAAATTTTTGATTAAAATCATCAATTAGTGTCCATTAGCTGATAAATTATAAAAATAAATTTAATAATACTGAATGACTTCATCAGATAAGGTTAATGAGAATGCTCCGGAGCAGCAAGAACAAAAAAGTGTTTCTCAAAAATCAAAAACATCTTTACCAAATGCGGGGATGATGGGCGCAAACGCCGTTTTGGCGGCTGCTAAAAGAGATGAAGATGGAGTTCCTACAGGCTATACACCAAAACCAGATGAGGGTAGATTTATTATTAAAATTTTATGGTTACCCGATAATGTGGCACTGGCAGTAGATCAAATTGTTGGAGGAGGTCCAAGCCCACTTACTGCTTACTATTTTTGGCCAAGAGATGATGCATGGGAAAAATTAAAAAGCGAGCTAGAGAATAAAAGTTGGATTACAGATAATGAAAGAGTTGAAATATTGAATAAAGCTACTGAAGTAATAAATTATTGGCAAGAAGAAGGTAAAACAAAAAAATTAGAAGAAGCAAAGCTCAAGTTTCCTGAGGTTGCTTTCTGTGGAACTGCTTAAATTTAATTTTTTGAAGCTTGAACTCTTGCCTCGGCTTTTGATATTTCATCAAGCGCTTTAATCTTTTCTGAACTTTTCTCGTTTTCAGGAAATTTACTTATTACTGATTTTGCTTTTCTAAGAGCATCTTCAGCATTTTGGATGTTAATTTCCGAACCAATTTCAGCGCTGTTAACTAGAACT
>QCVV01000036.1 GCA_003210235.1 Prochlorococcus sp. AG-686-O05
GGCCTTTTTATTAGAAGCGTTAAGCATATTTATTTAAATAATCCTTTGTACTAATAATTTAGTAAAAACTCTTATGTGCATGATAAATTAAAAATAATTAGGTTTCTCCTAATTGACATATATGATCATTGATTACTCCAGATGGGAGTAACTCATACAATATTGGATTTTTATCTTCTACCAACCCCTCTTGATTTATTTGGTATCTCCAATCCCACTTTCTGTCTGTAAATGATAGGTAATCTTTTCTAAGAGAATATGGAAGCATTAGATTTTTTCCATTCCAATCTATATTAATAAATGCACCAGGTTTAATTTCTGCGATGGTTTTAACTATTGAGAAATCTCCATTAATGGTATTTCTAATTACTAAATCGAGCTTAATATTCTCGCAAAAATAAGTTGTGTTAAGAGCAAATAGTACAATTGATGAAAAAAATAATGAATAAATTTTAAATACTCCTTTTTAATTTTATTTTATTTTATTAGTTTATACTTAATATTTTTATATTTACAAATTGTTTTGTATGTAAAATCTTTAAATTTTTACAGAATCCAAAGTTCTTAAATTTACCAGGTTACATTTTACTTCATTTGCATATTCCTGAACTGATATAAATTTATTTAAAAGTCCAGTATACTTTGCATCTCCTCCAGCAGTACTTGAAAGTATATATTTTGGATTAAAAGTATTTATTAATTTTGGAAGTACATCGGCGCCTTTTACAAAAGGTCCAACAAGAGGAAGTTCAATGTTAATAATTGGAGTGATAACAGCATCTATTTCTTGAGATTTAACGTTCTCATCAAGATATCCATGTGGTTCTATGTAGAAACCTTTTCCATTATCGTCTTTTACTATATATCCATTTTCTATTTGTGGTACGGGAGCACCAGCAGTAGCCTCTATTTCTAGACCATTTTGGTTCATTTTTTCTGTTGGAGTAAGAACTTTTATTGAAGTAAAACCTAATTTTTCAAGAATACTTTTTGCACTATTGGGACAGATGATATTAATATTTTTTTTTAACTTTTTTAATGAAGGAACATGACAATGATCAGGTAACCCTTGCGTCAAGAGAATTATATTAATGTCTTCCTCAATAAAAATTTCATTGGTTAGTGAACCTTTAAAAAACCACTCTCCTGGTGGGAATATTAAATCACCAGTAAGCCAGGGATCTATTAATAAATTTGTTTTATCAAATTTAATTAACCAGCCATTTGAACCTAGATATTTTGCTTCAAAAGTCATTATTTAATATAAAAATATATAATCTACTATAATTTAGATTTTATAATATTGAGAAAAGAATTTCTAAGGTTTTGGCATATTTATTTTTCTTGTATTAGTTAATT
The DNA here is from genome assembly GCA_003210235.1 of Prochlorococcus sp. AG-686-O05. Lineage (GTDB taxonomy): Bacteria > Cyanobacteriota > Cyanobacteriia > PCC-6307 > Cyanobiaceae > Prochlorococcus_A. The sequence goes on from QCVV01000036.1 coordinate 1,360, forward strand.
TAAGTCTAGTTTATTTCGATTATTGGTTTTCAAAAATAAATTATTAATGTTTAGCTTCATTTAAAATTTGAAATGATTTCTTTTTAAGATTAAATATAAGCACTGGATGATCTTTTGATTTACTTTTTTGAGTTTTTTCTTTTAATGAATTAATTGGGATTAATGCTAACCCCCCTGTCCCTGAAAATATTATTGGCATGGTTACATTATTATTTCCATTCATTTTTTGTAAATCTATAGCTTGAGAAACAATATTTTTAGCTCTTTCAAATCCATGATCTTCTATCAATTCAGACCATAATGAATTTACTGACTCATATTTTGAAAATTCAATTTGTATACTTTTCATTAAAAATTTAAGGAAAACTAAATTTTTTAGTGAGAATACTTATTTAATTTCTGTTCTTAAACCCATCCATTACTAATTGCAACATATCAATAACGTCTCCATCAGTTAAATCAAGATCTTTTTTTAAATCATTGCATGTTAAATTCATTTCTAGTGCTGCCTCTGCCATATGATTTATTTTCTGATCTTTACCACCTAAAGAAATAAATGGATTGAAATTTTCTATCATTATTTTTTGATGTTATTTATATGTTCTAGCTAAGAAATAAAAAATTATCTTCTAATCATAAATAAGCTTAAAAATATGTCATTTATTGATTTGGAGGGTATTATTTTTTTTACACCAAAGAAGTAGGGATACCTTTTGCAATTAAGGCTAATCTCCTTGCTCTTACCAGGAAGGGAAACAATAAATTTGTTCTTTTGTCTGATTTAAAGATATTTGATAAAAGTTCTAAAAGTTTGCCAGACGGGCTATTTATTTGATTACATATTTTATTTATTGCTTCAGCTCCATGAAATATATCATCATCCTTAAGAAGAATCGCTCCTTTATCTATATCATAACCTTTCTCTAAAAGATTTTTAATAATTTTTGGATTTTTTCTACCATCGAGAATAGAAATGTTTTTTATTTTACTTTTAAGTTCTAAAAGCTCTGCAAAATGATTACAAAAAGGACATTCTCCATCATATATAAATGTTATATTTGAATTCATACTGTTTTATTATCAATTATCTAACTTTAATTGAAAAAATAGTGACCTGTTGTCCATCAAAGACTCAAAAGTAAAGTATTCTGTTTGACCAATATTGATCTAGCTGCAAAACCATCTCTTCATCAAATTATTTTTGAATTACAAAGAAATGTCTCAATTTAGTTATATTTCCTTCAATAATTCTGTATGCTAGCTCCGAGATAATTGTATTTAAAAATTCATGAATTTATTAGCTTCATTCGCCATTGGCGGTTTTAATCCTTGGGCAGCAGGCGTTGGGATTGGTTCTTTAGTCCTTTTTGGTCTTGTTGGTTTAGTCGCGGGACCAAATCTTAGCAAATTTGATACTGAGGAATAAATAGTTCGTATATTTTTTAATTTAAATTCTAAAAGACTTTTCTGAGTCTTTTTTTTTTGCAGTTTTAAGAATTTTTTTTTAGAGTGGTAAATATTTAAAAATTAAATGTTATTAAATCCTTTTGCTCCTCTAGCTTTCATTAAAATCACTTCTCTCAAAGCTACTACATTCTTTCTATTAACTCTTCTTATAAAATCTAATTTACTCAGATTAAAAGGTGGTTTAATAGGTGGCTTGTTTGCTTTGATACTCATTTCAGGAATATTAGCTTCTACATCTATTGCACTAGGTTCACTAATTTATGCTTATAAAGTCAAAAACAAAACAAAAGATGAGAACACTGTGCAAGATCTTGATACAGTGAACATATAACTACTAACAAGTTTATTAATAAAAAATGTTATTAGAAAGGTGTTCCGGGTACAAAATGTAATACTAAAAATCCAAATCCAGCAGCAAAAACAATTGAAACTGCGATTATCAGAAGACCTGAAGCCATGCCACCTTGTTCGAATGCCATAAAATTTAGTTATTTATTCAAATATAATTCAAATAAAGGATAAAAGTAATTGTGTAAATTACTCATATCAGCCAAATTTGTTATTTATTGTATAAAGGAGCAAAAAAATAGAAGATAATGAAACAATAGTTCCGAAAACTATTAACGGTTTTGATTTTTCAATATCTTCTTTTTTAGGAAGTTTTTTTGATAAAGATGTATTTTTATCTTTATTAATAATATTTGAAAAAGGTTTTTTCACATTAAAAAACAAATTTAATAAGTTATTAATTCATTGATTTAAATAAGTCTTTGTGATAATCGACAATGTTTTGACAACTGGTCACAGGTGTAAACTCCATATGAATTCCGAATTTTGCTCTCCAAGGTGCGAAATGTTCAAAAATTTCCTTATCACTATAAGCTTTACATAAACAAACTACTCTTCCTTCACCAGGAGCATGTACTCTAAAGAGCATTTCAAAATTTTCAGTTTTGTCAGCTTTGGCCATTTCGCCTTTCTCCCATGCCTCTACAAATAATTTATAGGCCTTAACCTGATTATCAATATCTGGAAATTGACAATCCGCAAGATACATTTGCATTAGATTTTTTATTATTTAAATATATTATCTGTCAAAAACAAACTTATTTCTTGCACTGTTTTAATTTGAACATCATGTAAAAGTTTTTAAGGGATGAAATGAGATGATAATATTTCTAGAAATTTTCCAATATCTTTTTTATATAAACTGTCAGTAATTTTTAGAGAGAACAATTCATTTTCGTTCAATTCTTCCTTTTGATTATCAAAATTAATATTTCCTTTAAACGTAATATTTTGCATAAAAAAATTATTATTACTATTTAAAATTTAAGCAATTTATCTGAAATGGCAATTTTCTTTACATAATGTTTTTTCTTTTAAGCCTTAATATCTATATGAACTTGTCTATTAGATAAAAAATTGTATTTAATATACTTAAAACTACGGTAATAAAGGATCCTAGAACAGGCAATAGATTAAACCATAATTGGGATGTTTTCATGGCTGAATCTATTGGTAAAAACTTCCCACTCCTTTTTATTCTTATTTGTAACCAAAAAATTGATAATGGATAAATTACCTTAGCGAAGGTAATAAATATAGAAAATAAATATCCTTTTTTTGAATAAAGTATGAATCCTGAAAATAAATATAAAAACCAAATAAGGCATCTCTGCAATAATAATAATTTTTTGCTTCTGCTACTCATTTTTTTTTTAGCAATTAAAATTTTTTTATCATCTTATATCTTTCAAATGTTATATCCTTGATAATTATCTTTTCTTTACGAATTATTTTCCAGTTATTTTTTAGAAATAATTTATAACTAATTAAGCTTGCCTCTGTTGTTAAACATGGTAAACCCTCTTTTTTAGCTTCTTTTTCTATTTTTTGGATTAATTTTGTCCCATAACCTTTCCTTTGTGAATCTCCAATACAATATAAAAGAGAAATTCTATTATTTGGATATCTTGAGCCAAAAGCAATTATCCTCTCTCTTTCGTTAATAAGCCATCCTTTACCTTCCTTTAAGGATAAATTAAAATTTTTATTTTCCCAGGCTTGGCTTGCCCAAGCTCTTTTTTGTTCTGAAGTATAAATTTTCTCATCTATAGAAATTATTGATTCAAAATATATTTTTTTTAAATCAAGTTGATCTTTTTCTGTAATTTGTTTTAAATTCATTTAGTTGAGTTCAAATTGCTATGTCAAATAAAAATATTGTGGCAATTGGAGGTGGGGGTTTTGGAAGGTCCTTAGGTGAACTTAAGATAGAGAAATATATTAGATCATTAGTTAAAAAGGAAAGACCTAAAATTTGCTTTATTCCAACAGCATCAGGAGATAACGATTCATATAAATTAAATTTTTATAGAGCTTTTTCAAAATTAGATTGTATAACCAGTCATCTTGATTTCTTTTCAAGAACAGAAAACTTGGAAAAAAAAATTCTATCCCAAGATATTATTTATGTTGGTGGAGGAAATACAAAAAGTATGTTAGCTGTATGGAAAGAATGGAATCTGCAGACTATTTTGAAAATTGCTTATGAAAAAGGAATTATAATGAGTGGTGTCAGTGCTGGCGCGATATGCTGGTTTGATCAAGGAATTACGGACTCATTCTCTAATAAATTAGAGATAATAAATTGTTTGGGAATAATAAAGGGAATAGCTTGTCCTCATTATGATGAGGAAAAAGAAAGGGAACCTTTCGTTAAAAAAATAATTAAAAACCAAAGAATTGATTCTTGTATTTGTATAGAAGGCAATTGTGCCTTGCATATTAAAAATGATTTTAATTATGTATCAATTAATTTTGGAAATAAAAAGAAGTGTTTAAAAATATCTAATGAAAATAATGAATTAATTAAAGAATATTTTAAAAGTTATGATTGTATATAAAAAAACTACATATCTTCGTTTTTTGCAATTGATACTAATTCCATTCCCTTATATTTTATAAAAGAAGCTGTCCATATTTCTTTTGATAGATTTCCCAAATATTTTATAAATTGAGTTGTATCACCGTCTCTTATCCATTCAGATTTTATAAATGGAAGTTCTTTCTGCATTCTTTTTGGATGCATATGAACTAATAGGAGGCCTTTATCTTCGGATACTCTTTTTAAGGCCCCTTCATCACTTCTTTGGAAAACTCTAAGAAGAAGATTTAGAATTACTTCTTCCCCAAGTTTAATTAATTTACCTTCTTCTTCTTCTTCTATTTTTTCTTTAATCTCTTTCCCACCTAAAGGCATTGCTCTGACATTATTTTGCTCAATTAATGCAATTGCAATTAAATAATCCTGACTTGCCATATTTTTTTTGTAATCTTGTTTGGATTATTCTAACCCCTAGACCTCTTCATAAATTTGATTTAATAAGAATAATTGTATTAATGGAAATTCCAAATTATAAACTTATTTGTTCGTAAGTTCTTCCATTCTTTATTTTCCTTAAAATATAAGTATTTTTAAAATACGTTTATTGTATTTCATATGAAAACTTTATTTTTATTATTATCAGGATTAGTTTTAGGTTTATGGACCTCTTGGCCAGGGATAGTTATACCTAATAATTGGAAATGCTTTAAAGATATAATTGAAAAATCTTCAAAAGAACAAATTTCTTTTAAGGCTTTTTTAGCTGTTTCTCCAAATTACATATTAAAAGGTAATAGAAAAAATAATAATTCAAAAATAAGAATTTTATTAGACGCATGCTTTCGTTAACTCTTTTTAAGAATAAAGTTTTTATAATTAGAACATGTTTAAAAATTTAAGATTCGAATTATCTTTTAAAAATACTTCTCAATTAGAAAATAAACTTAATTTTTGCATATCCAACAATATTAATAAAATCAATATTCCATGCAAAGGGGTAATAAAAAAAGATTTCCTAAATGAGACTATAAAATATATTGGTGAAAACTATAAGAATTTAGATGTCATATATCACTATAGCCTTAATCATCAATATACAAAGAATAGAGAATATTCATATTTAGATTTTTTAAATTTTATTAAAAGATGTAAGTTTTATAAAAATAAAGAAATTTTACTTGTTTCAGGATCTAATAAGAAAAAAAATTTTGAAGTATTAGATGTATTGAGAGATTTCCAAAATGAAAAAAATTTAAATATTAATATAGGAATTGCTTATAACCCTTACTTGAAAAAGCATTATAATATTTCCGGAGAAAGAGAAAGAATAAAAAAGAAATTTTCTTCTAGATTAACTAAATCAATCTGGCTTCAATTTGGAACTGATATTAAATTACTTGAAAAAGAAATTAATTTTTTAAATGATTATGTTCTGAATAATCTATCTAATAGTAAAGATCAAAATGTGAAAATTTATGGCAGCTTATTAATTCCATCGAAGGAATTTATTTCCCGATTTAAATTTCGTCCCTGGAAAGGAGTTTTTATTTCAGAAAAGTATCTTAATTCGCTTGATAATTTTTACGCATTTACAAAAGATTTAATTGAAATCTATCTTGATAATAATATTTGCCCAATAATAGAAACTGAATGTTCTTCAATAATAAAATTACAAGATATTCATTCTTTAATGAAAAAATAAGTACGTAATAATTATGATTAATGATACTTTTTATGATATTGCAATTATTGGTGGAGGAATATCTTCATGTGTATTTTCATCTTTTCATCTGAAAAATGGGTATAAAGGTAGGATTGCGATAATAGAAAATGGTCGAAATCTTGGAGGACGGTCTAGTACAAGAAATAGTATTAGTAATCTTGGGTGGCAACTAAATCATGGCTCCCCTAATTTCAATATTTGCAACAGTAATAATAATGTGATGTTGAAAACATTCATTAAGGAATTATTAGATTCCAAAATTATCCAATCAGATCCTTCTGATTTAATTAAATTATATGAAGATCCTAATGATCAAAATAAATTAATCTGCGATTTTCATAGTTGCCAAAATTATATTTCAAGCTCTTCTATGTCTGATTTATCAAAAAATATTATTAATCACTATAATCTAAAAAATCAAGTTGACTTTTACTTTCAAACTTTAATAGTCAAATTAAAATATGAAAATAATTGTTGGATTTTAACCTCAAAAAATGGGTATAAATTTAAAACGAAATTTCTTGTATGTTCAAGTAATTTAATTTTACATAAAAGATCTTTAGATATTATGAACACAAATCAAATCCCTTTGAGGCAAGCTATTCCAATAAATAGTGATAAAAAAATTGATACAATTTTACATCTTCTTAAGAATCAAGAATATGTACAAAGATTAACTTTTTTGATTTATACAAAATCCAATTATTGTTATAAAGATGACTATAAAAAAAGATTTAGGTATTTCCTTTTAAATAATCTTCTTGAAGAAAAATTTAAATTTGAAAGAATTATATTTCAAAAACAAATTAATAATAAAATTGGTATTGTCATACATACGAGAAATAAAAAATTTATAACTGAATATTTTCAAAGTAATAATAAGAATAAATTTAAAAATATCTTATTAGATAATTTCAATCAAATATTTGATAAAAATTATTATATAAATAAATTAATAGATTATCAGGATATTTCTATAATGATTTGGAGATCATCTCAACCATCTGGTTTAGGGATTCCTGAAAATTTGCAAGTTTGTGATAAATATAAAATAGCTTTTTGTGGTGATTGGTTTGATTTAGAGGGGTTTGGTAGGATTGAAGGTGCAATATTAAGTGCCTTAAAATTGTCTTATAAGATTAGTTCACTAGATTAATTATTTCTTTTAATAAAAGGTCTATATCACTTTTCTCCCTAATGACAATTGTGTTGAAATTATTTCTTGAATTATATTTCTTTTTATTCTCATGAAATAATTCCCATGCTTTTATAAAGTCTTTTTTTGCAAGATCTTTACTTTTACCTCTTTCTAAAAAATCTCTTTTAATTACTCTATTTAAACAAGTTAATTTGTTAGCTTTTAATTTAATTAATAGGCAATTTTCTTTTGAAAGGGTTTTTAATATTTCCTGTCCAAATATTCCTTCAATAATAAGAAATTTTATATTTTTAGTATTTTGATATACTTTTTTTATAGATTTACTCCTGAAATTATATTTATAATAGAAATCAGAAAATCCGTTTTTTACAATAAATTCTAAATCTTTTTTAAATAATCCTAAGTTGAAACTTATTTTTCTGTCGAAATACGAAGTTAATGTTCTTGATAATATTTTACTTATTATACCTGTTCTATAGTAATTATCTGTATTTAATATAATCCCATCTTTTATTTTTTTTAAAATCTTTTCGGATAGTGTAGTTTTTCCGCTTCCAGATGGTCCACTAATAACTATTAAATGCATATTCAAAAACAGTTGAATAAGATTGAAGTAATGTATCTCATAATAGTTAATAAAGACATAAAAAATTAATAATTCAATTTACTATTAAATTTTGGTATCGTATCAGCTTAATATTTTTGAAATCTTTTTTATCTTAGAAATTAAATTTTGGATTTTATTTTTTATTAGTGTAGGAATATGTGAAATTATTTCAAAGGATTTTTTATTAACTTAAGTTATCAAAGATACTTAATTTTAATTAAATCTTTCATTTGAGTTATTTAAACTACAAATAATAATAAATTTAAGATTTCATTCTTGGATGAGACCAATAAATTAAATATTTACTATAAAATATTTATGTAATTCTTCTTTTAATTTTTAACTTGCATCATAAATAAATATATGACTTAATATAGATGTAAATAAAAATTACTTTCTATTATTTCTTTTTAAAATTATTATTGATTGTTTGAAAAAATTAATTTTTTGTATTGAAATGTAGAATTTATTAAATTATCTAATTTTTGAATAAATGATTACTAAGTTTTTAAGTAAGTTAAAATCAATCCTTTTTAAGAGTGAGACCTCTACAGAAATCCCTTTACCTAAAAAAACTGTATCAAAAACCAAGAAGAAGTCTGTAAAGTCTACTAAGGCTTCTAAATCTAAAACAAAGAAAGATGATTCGAAAAGAATAATAGAATCTTTTAAAGCTATTCCTGGTGTGGGAGCTAAGAGCGCAGAGGCCTTTTATAAAGCTGGTTTTAAAACACCGAAGTCAATTACTTCAGCAAAAGATGAAGATCTTCTTTCTGTTCCTGGAGTAGGAATCAATCTTGTTAAAAAACTAAAGAATATTAAATAAAAAAATATAAATATTTCTGGATTTTAAAGATTAACTATTTTTTTATAATAGTTAATCATAATATTTTTTCAATTTACATTGTGCTTAATTATAAAATTCCAATTTTTAAAAAATTAAAGATATTTGTAATCGTATAAATTATCTTCTTCTTGCTTTTCTTCTTTGTTGTAATTTTCTCTTATATTTTTCGATAGGAGTTTCATGATGTCTTAATC